>DATCKS010000431.1:0-3535 GCA_036562265.1 Thermodesulfobacteriota bacterium
GACCAGGACCGTGCGGCTACGCGGACCGTCCCGGTCGTCACCGGGGAGGGTGTAGGCGTGCTCGCGCTCGAGGACGAGGCCCGCCGCCGCGGCCGCGGCGGCCGCGCTCTCCGCGCTGTCCGCGGGTCCGTGCATCGCGAGGACGACGCCGCCCGGCCGCGCGAGCGGGGCGGCGAGCGCGACGAGGTCGGGGAGCGGCGCCACGGCGCGCGCCACCGCCGCATCCGCCGGCGGCACCGGCGGCGGGCCGCCCCGCTCCGCGCGCGCCTCGGTGACGCGTACGCCGCCGAGCCCGAAGAGACGGGTGACGTGGCGCTGGAAGGCCGCGCGTCGACTGCGCGGTTCCAGCGACTCGACGGTCAGCCCCGGCTCGACGAGGGCGAGCACGAGCCCGGGAAGTCCGGCCCCGGAGCCGAGGTCGATCAGGCGACGAACGCCGAGGTCGCGCAGGAGCGGCAGGAGCGCCAGCGCGTCGAGCAGGTGACGCCTGGCGAAGGTCGCGAGGTCGGTGGGGGCCACGAGGTCGACGCGCGCGTTCCAGCGGAGCAGCTCGCGCCCGAAGTCGACGAGCCGGCCGGCCGCGTCGGGGTCGAGCCGGACGCCGAGCGCGGCGGCCGATTCGCGCAGGGTCCGCGCGACGACGGCGGAATCGGGAGAGGGAGCGGCGCGGGGAGGCGCTTTCCGGTTCGGCATGCACCGCTCCGAAGCCGGCGCGCCGTCGGGTGTTCCACGTGGAACACCCGACGGCGACGGTCAGGCCGAGATGCGGTTGGCGTACGCCTGCTGGGCGATCTGCAAGACGTTCATCACGAGCCAGTACAGGACGAGCCCCGACGGCATCCAGAGGAAGAAGACGCTCATCATCGCCGGCATGATCAGCATGAGCTTCTGCTGCGTCGGGTCCATGCCCGGCATCGGCGTCATCCGCTGCGTGACGAACATCGAGACGCCCATCAGGATCGGCGTCGCGTAGTACGGATCCATGGCCGACAGGTCCTGGATCCAGCCGGCGAACGGCGCGTGGCGTAGCTCGATCGACTGGCTGAGCACCTGGTAGAGGGCGAAGAAGACCGGGATCTGCACGAGGAGCGGCAGGCAGCCCATCAGCGGGTTCACGTTGTGCTTCCTGAAGAGCTGCATCATCTCCCGGTTGAGCGCCTCGCGGTCGTTCTTGTACTTCTCCCGCAGGCGCGTCATCTCCGGCTGAATCCTCGCCATCGCCTTCGACGACCGGATCTGCTTCGCCGTGAGCGGCCAGAAGACGAGCTTGATCAGGATCGTCAGGGCGATGATCGCCAGGCCGTAGTTGCCGAGGATCCCGTGGAGCCACCGGAGCGTCAGGAGGAGCGGCATGGCGATCCAGTGGAAGAAGCCGAGGTGGATCACCTGCTCGAGGCGCGGATCGACCTTTCGCAGTTCGCCGACGTCCTTCGGGCCCATGTAGATCTGGCCCGCGCTCGCGGTGACCGAGCCGCCCGGCGCCACCTGCGCCGCCTGGTAGACGACCTGGACGACCCCCACGGGCCCCGTCGCCGCGCCCGACTGCGGCGCGCCGCCGGTCACCGCCGAGCCGGCCGGCTGCTCCCCGACGACGACCGCCTCCACCTGCGGGCCCCTGGGCAGCACCACGCCGGCGAAGTACTTCTCCTGCCAGCCGGCCCAGTCGACCGGACCGGGAACCCGGAACCCCTGGCCGACGTCCTCGAAGTCCTCGCGCCGCACGCCGGCCACGCTCCGCACGAGCGCCCCCGACGAGTAGCCGGCCGCCCGCTCGGCCTCGACGTCCCGCGCGTGCCGGAGCACCCAGGCGGCCTGCACGCCGACCGGCTGGCCACCCGAATTGGTGACCGTCTGCTCGAGGCGGAAGGCGTACTGCGGCGCCGCTTCGAAGATGTACCGGTTCACGACCCGCACGCCGCCCGGCGCCTCGGCCGTGAACGTGAGGGTCCCTTCCTGTCCCGGCTCGAGGACGAGCCCCCCGGCCGGCTCGACGGTGTAGAGCGTCCCCGGCGGCAGGAGGCGCTGCCCCCCGGGGACGAGCAGCGTCGGCACGAGGGCCCCCTCCGCGAGGTCGGCGAGCGCCACCGGCGGCGCCCCGGGCTCCTTCGACGCCCGGTAGTCGGGCAGCCGCACCTCCACCGGTCCGGCGGTCGCCGTCGAGAAGACCATCTCGTACTGCTCCGTACGGACCGTGACCCGCTCACCCTGGGGCACGGCAGGCGCCGGAGCGGCCGCCACCGGCGCCGCCCCGGGAGCCGGCCCGGTCGTGGCGGTCGCCGCGTCGCCCGCCGACGGCGCCACGCTGGCCGCGGGCGACGGCGCCGCGCGGCCGCCGGGCGCCGGCTCGGGCGGCGGGAAGAAGCGGGCAGCGATGGCCTGGTACCCCAGGATGATGGCGATCGACAGGATCGTCGCCAGGAGCAGCCGTTTGGACTCCATCGTGTGCTGTGGGCCTCGTGAAGAAGACGGACGGGCGGCCTAGTGTACCGGATCGTACCCGCCCGGGTGGAACGGGTGGCACCGCGCGAGCCGGGCCGCTCCCCGCGCGAGTCCCCGGAGGACGCCGTACCGCTCGATGGCCTCCGCGCAGTACGCGGAGCAACTCGGGTAGAAGCGGCACCGCGGCCCGAGCAGCGGGGAGACGACCACCTGGTATGCCCGGATCAGGCCACGCGCGGCTCTTGCCGCGACCCTCGGACGATGCTCGGCTCTCACGTGCGCGACCGCCTGGCCCGCCGATTGCCGTCCCCGCGGGAGAGCGCGCCGGTCAACTCCGCCGCCAGCGCACGGCCGCTGAGCCGCTCGGCGCCGGGCCTCGCGATGACGATGAGGTCGAGACCCTCCGGCAGTTCGGGCCTCAACGCCCGGAACCATTCGCGAAGCCGGCGCTTCACGCGATTGCGAACCACGGCGCCGCCGATCTTGCGCGGCACGATGAGCCCCAGCCTGGCGCCGCCGCCCGGCCCTCGCCCCCGGACGAGCTTGAAGTGCGGCGTCGTGATCGACGTCGCCCCCCGCGACGCGCGATCGTAGTCGGCCCGCGTCCGCAGCCGGGCGCTCTTCGGGAAGCCGAGGGGGGCCGCCGCCCCACGCGGGCGGCGCCGGCGATTCCCTGGGGGCCGCCCGCCGTCGCGCACGCTCACGGCCGTGCGCTCCGCCGGCGCGCCACGCTCGCCCTCTCGGCCCGTTCGCTCCGGAACGGCGCTAGATCTTCCCGCCGACGTCCACCGTGAGGCGCTTGCGCCCCTTGGCCCGGCGCCGCTTGAGGACGAGGCGGCCCGCCTTGGTCGCCATCCTGGTGAGGAAGCCGTGCGTCCGCTTCCGGCGCGTGTTGCTCGGCTGGTAGGTGCGCTTCATGGCCGTTCGAGAGCCTCCCCTGCCTTGGAAACCCGAGCCCGCGGCCCTGCGACCTGACCCGGCGGGCGATGCGAACCCGCTATTTAAGACCGCGCCGGGAACGTCTGTCAAGGCAGCCGCCGCGTCTTGCCCCGCGCGTGCTTTACACCGGCGCGTCGGCTCTGATACGATCCAGACC
>DATCKS010000377.1:0-2934 GCA_036562265.1 Thermodesulfobacteriota bacterium
GGGCGAGCGAGACCGTCACGCTCGTCGGCGGCGCGTGCGCGAGGGCCGTGAGCCAGAGGTAGTAGCCGGCGCCGCTGCTCGCGCCGATGAACGCTACGGCGAGCCAGCCGGTCGCGGTGAAGCGGGGGAGGCGGGCGAAGAAGCCTTCCAGCGCCGCCAGGCCGGCGAGGAAGGCGACCGCGGCGAGCATGGCGAGCGCGCTCACGGGGAGCGCCGGATACCGCCGGAGGTACGGCTGGTAGAGGACGCTGCAGAGGGCGCCGCTCGCGGCCGCGGCCAGGACCGCGGCCTCGCCGCCGAAGGCGTGCGGCGCGTCGCCCCGCTCCATCGCGGTTTCGCCGAGGGTGAGGGCGACGCCGGCGAGGCTCGCGAGGACGCCGAGGGTGCGGGAGACGGTGAGCCGCTCGCGGCCGAGACACGCGGCGAGGACCATGGTCATGAGCGGCATCGTCGCGAAGAGCAGCGCGGCGCGCGCCGAGGGGACGACGCGCAGGCCCCAGTTCAGCAGGGCGATCAGGACGCCGAACTGCACGATCCCGAGGAGGCCGATCGGCACGAGGTCGCGCCGCGCGATGCGCGGGCTGGGCACGCGCAGGAGCGGCGGCAGGAGGCAGGCGACGCCGATCAGGTAGCGGAGGAACGCCAGCGAGGCGGGCCCGGTCTGATCGACCACCGCCCGCGTGGCGACCATGGCGGCGCCGACCAGGATGCCGGCCGCCACGGCGGCGGCCGTGGGGCTCGGCCTCACAGCGTGAGGTCCCAGGTCTCCCCGACGAGGTCGTGGCCGAAGCTCCGGTGGCGCTCCCGGTGGACCAGGCGGAAGCCGGCCCGCTCGTAGATCCGCCTCGCCGCGTGCAGCACGTCGTTGGTCCAGAGGGTGAGCTTCCGGTAGCCCGCCTGCCTCGCGAACCGGATGCACTCGTCCACGAGGCGGGTGCCGAGGCCGAGGCCGCGCGCCTTCGGGTCGACGAGCAAGAGGCGCAGCTTCGCCACCGTCTTCGACTGCTGCACGACGAAGACCGAGCCGACGTTCTCGCCGTCCTTCTCGGCGATCCAGCAGCGCTCCCGCTTCGGGTCGTAGTTTCGGACGAACTTCGCGACGATTTCCGCGACCAGCGCCTCGAAGGTCTCGTCCCAGCCGTACTCCTGCGCGTAGATCTCGCCGTGTCGCTGGACGACCCACCCCATGTCGCCCGGCCTGTGGGGCCGCAGCACGTACGGCGCCCGGCTCGCCGGCTCCGGGCCGAGGAGCCGCTCGATGGTCTGCATCGCCTCGACGACGCGCCCCTGCTCGGCCTCGGAGAGCCGCTCGAGCAGCGCGCCGACCTCCTCGCGGGCGCGCGCGTCGAGCGGGGCGAACGCCTCGCGGCCCCGCGCGGTGAGCGTGATGAGGCTCTGCCGGCCGTCGGTCCGCGACGGCCGCCGGGCGATCAGCCCCTTGCGCTCGAAGCCGCGCAGGATGCGGCTCAGGTAGCCGGCGTCGAGCCCCAGGTCGGCGGCGAGCGCCGCCGCCGTCGGCTCGTGGCGGTGGGCCAGCTCGTAGAGGACCCGCGCTTGCGTGAGGGAGAAGGGGCTCCTGAGGTGCCCTTCGTGCAGGGCGCCGATCGTCTGCGTGTAGAAGCGGTTGAAGCGGCGGACGGCGTCGATGCGGCGGTCGAGGTCGGTCCCTGACACCGGTCACCTCCTGAGGTGGTGGCCAGTGTCAACTTGTTGATTGCCTCTGTCAAGTATCTGTCGCGGGCGGCAGACATGCCAGAATGTCCGGTCCGGAGGCGCCCATGGAGTACCTGACAGACCCGCAGGCCTGGCTCGCGTTCGTGACCCTTGCCGCGCTCGAGACGGTCCTCGGCATCGACAACATCGTCTTCATCTCGATCCTCGCCGGCAAGCTGCCGGCGGCGCGGCAGGCGCGCGCCCGCCGGCTGGGCCTCCTGGCGGCCATGGGCACCCGGATCGCGCTCCTCTTCTCCCTCTCGTGGCTCATCGGCCTCACGGCGCCGCTCGTCACGATCGCCGGGCACGAGATCTCGGGACGCGACCTGATCCTCTTTGCCGGCGGGCTCTTCCTCATCGGGAAGAGCACCTACGAGATGCACGAGAAGCTCGAGGGGGCGGGCGGCCGGAGGGCGGCGGCGGCGGCGCCTTCCTTCGCGGCGGTCATCGTCCAGATCGGTCTCATCGACATCGTCTTCTCGCTCGACTCGGTGATCACGGCGGTGGGAATGGTGGACGAGCTGGCGATCATGATCGCCGCGGTGGTCGTGTCGATCGGCATCATGATGGTCTTCGCCGGCCCGATCAGCCGGTTCGTCGACACCCATCCGACGGTCAAGATGCTGGCCCTGAGCTTCCTGCTCCTGATCGGCTTCACGCTGGTCGCCGAGGGCTTCGAGCTGCACATCCCGAAGGGCTACATCTACTTCGCGATGGCGTTCTCGGTCTTCGTCGAGCTCCTGAACCTCAGGCTCAGGCCCGCGCCGCCCGAGCCGCCCGTGACGCTCCACCGCCGCTACACGCCGGACCATTAGGGGGTCAGGCCCTTCCGTTTTCCTTGCCGATCAGGTTCGACCCTCGAGGATTTCCGGACACTTACCGGCGTGGCCGGCGTCGAACCCCAGTGTTTTTCGGGGCTTTCGCGGACCTGGGGGCGTGGAAAATGGAAAGGCCTGACCCCAGCTCGGAGGGGTCGAAGAGGCGGATGGTGCCGTATTCCCCGTCGTAGCCGGCCTCGCGGATCACCCGGCCGGCGCGCAGCCGCGAGATCGCCTCGGCCAGGAGCGGGGGGCCGGCACGCGCGACATCTTCGATCGGGGCCGCCTCGAGGATCCAGAGTTCGGGGCCGAGTTCGGCGAGGAGCCGGTCGTAGATCCGCTCGACCGTCCGGGTGGCGGGGCCGCTGCCGGCGATCTCGGAGAGGATCTCGGGGAGCGGCAC
>DATCKS010000378.1:0-1611 GCA_036562265.1 Thermodesulfobacteriota bacterium
ACGACCGGGCGATCCGGGCCTACGCGGACGAGATGGCCGACCTCCTCGCCCGGTCCCTGTCGTGAGGGCATTCGCATGACCCATCGGCGTCTCAGCGTCAACATCGACCACGTCGCCACCGTGCGCCAGGCGCGGCGCGACGTGGAGCCCGACCCGGTCCACGCGGCCGTTGCCGCCGAGCTCGGCGGCGCCGACGGCATCACGGTGCACCTGCGCGAGGACCGGCGCCACATCCAGGACCGCGACGTGCGGATCCTCAGGGAGACCGTGCGGGTCGAGCTGAACCTCGAGATGGCCAACACCGACGAGATGGTCGGCATCGCGCGCCAGCTTCGCCCGGACCTGGTGACCCTGGTGCCGGAACGGCGCGAGGAGCTGACGACCGAGGGGGGGCTCGACGTGATCCGCAACGAGGCGGCGCTGCGCGCCACCGTCGAGACGCTCTCGGCGGCCGGCATCCCCGTCTCGCTCTTCGTCGACGCCGACCGGGCGCAGCTCGAGGCGGCGGCGCGCACCGGGGCGCGGTTCGTGGAGCTGCACACCGGGCGTTACGCGCACGAGCGGACCGAGGCCGGCCTCGAGCGCGAGGCCTCGGTCATCGCCTCCGGAGCCGCCTTCGCCCGCGCCGCCGGCCTGCGGGTGAACGTGGGCCACGGCCTCACCTACCGCAACGTCGGGCGGATCGCCGCCATTCCGGAGCTGGAGACCTTCGCGATCGGCCACAACATCGTCGCGCGGGCCCTCCTCGTCGGCATGGCCGAGGCGGTGCGGGAGATGAAGGCGCTGATCGTCGTGGACCGGCGGTGATCATCGGGATCGGGGTCGACCTCGCGTCGGTCGAGCGGCTCGAGGCGGCCTTCACGGCGCACGGCGACCGGTTCGAGCGGCGGATCTTCACCGCCGAGGAGTCGGCCTACTGCCGCACCCAGCGGCGGCCGGGCATCGCCTTCGCCGCGCGGTTCGCGGCCAAGGAGGCCTTCGCCAAGGCGCTCGGCATCGGCGTCGGGGCCGGCATGCGGTGGCGCGACGTGTCGGTGGCGCGCGAGGCCTCCGGCCGGCCGGTGCTCGCCCTGGAGGGGGCCGCCCGCCGCTCGGCCGACGCGCGCGGCGTCGTCCGGACCCACGTCTCCCTGTCCCACGACGGCGACTACGCGGTCGCCGTCGTGGTCCTCGAGGGAGCATGACGCCCCGGCCGCGATCCTTCCCGCGGACCCCCTGGGGCGTCCTCGAGGTCTTCCGCGAATGAAGCTCGTCACCCCCGAAACGATGCTGCGGCTCGACCAGGAGTCGGCGGCGGCCGGCGGACCGGCCACGCCCGAGTTGATGGAGCGGGCGGGGCGCGCCGCGTTCGAGACGATCCGCCGGCGCTTCGCCTCGGAGTGGGCCGGGCGGGTGGCGCTCCTCTGCGGGCCGGGCAACAACGGCGGCGACGGCCTCGTCGTGGCCCGCCACCTGGTGGCCGCGGGGGCCCGCTCGGTGCGGCCGATCCTCGTCGGCCGGCGCGACCGGGTCGGGGGGGACGCTGCCGGCGCGCTGGCGGCGCTCGAGGCGGCCGCTCCCGGGCTCCTCGTCGAGGCGCCGGACGAAGCGGCCCTCGCCGCGGCGCTCCCG
>DATCKS010000383.1:0-3986 GCA_036562265.1 Thermodesulfobacteriota bacterium
ATCTCGGACGGGTGGGGTGACGCCTCACCGGCGTCCCCCGACGCGGCCAGCGCCAGCGCCCCGACCGCCACGGCGCCGATCGTCACGTCGAAGACGAGGGCGAACGGGTACGCGAGGGCCACGACGGGGTAGGCCCAGGGCCGCCGGCGGCGCGTCGCCAGGTCGGCCAGTCGACCCGGACGCGGACCGGAACGCCGGCCCGATCGGCGAGGAGCACCACCGCCAGGTCCCGATCGGGACCGCGCTCGATGATCAGCACCGGCGTCTCGGTCGTCGGCGGCGTGGCGCCGGGCGGCGCGTGGACGAGCGTGACGGGCCGGGCGCCGTCCTACACGCAGGCCGGCAGGCTCGCGCGCACGAGCGCCGCCTCGCGCGGCGGCGTTCCGGCGAGCAGCGCGTCGAGGGACAGGACGGCCCACCGCGTGACCGGTGCACGCCCGGTCGGCTCGGACCACCCGCACCCCCCGTCGGCGTCTTCCGCGGAGCCTGCGTGCTCAACCGCGTCGAGCTGGAGCAGCGGGTCTCCGCCGTCGACCCGGGCCTCCACGACCGCCACGGGGACGTCGTACCGGACGCCGACGCGGTGCATCAGGGCCGGCGTGGCGCACCCGCCCGACAACAGGCCCAGGCCTCCGACGACGAGCAGGATGGCGAGCAGGCGCATGGCTCCTTGTGCAGGAGCCGCCGCGGTCTGTCAAGCCGAGCCTCGCGTCCCACGTCGCGAGCCGAATGCGGGCGACGACCACCCGGATCCCGGACCACGAGCGGCCTCGATGCGCGCGGCGTCCCGGGAGCGGCCAACGGCCGCCGCCGCGACCCGACGCCGAGGCCGTCGCGCACGCCTCGCCGAGACGGCCACCGAGCGCTGCCAGACGGGCGGCCGGCACGTCGCCGAGGCCTTGTCCGCGGCAGGCTCCCGGCGCTAGCGTTTCGAGATGCGGCTCCTCATGCTCCACGTCGACCGCTTCGTCTCGCGGGTGACCGAGCGCGGGCGCTCGCCCGTCGTGGAGCCGGCCGACCCGTCCGAGACGGCCGTGGGCGAGGCGCTCGTCGTGCTGGCCGCGGCGGAGCTGGGCGACGAGATGGCGGTGGTCGAGGTGGCCGGGAGGGCCGCGGCCGAGGTGGCGGAGCAGGCCGGCCGCGTCGGCGCCGGGACCGTCGTGCTCCATCCCTTCGCCCACCTCTTCGCCAACCTCGCGCCCCCGGCGGCGGCCGTGGACATCCTCCGGCGCGTCGCGTGCCACCTGGCGCACCGGGGGCTCACGGTTCACCGCACGCCGTTCGGCTGGTTCAACACGCTCGAGCTTGCGGCCAAGGGGCATCCCCTGTCGCGCGTCGCGCGCGTCGTCCGGCCGGCCGAGACGGGCCGCTCGTCGTGAGCGTCGACCGGCTCGTCGACCTCCACGTCCACTCGGCCGTCTCGGGCGGTCTCGAGCTGCCGGAACTGGTGGCGCTTGCCGACCGCCGGGGCTTGCGGATCGGCATCGCCGACCACGTGGGGGGCGACGGCGCCCTGTCGAGCGACGCGCGCATCCACGAGCACCTCGACGAGCTGGCCGACTTCCCGGTGCTCCGCGCGCTGGAGGTCGAGCTGGGCGAACGGGTCCGGCTCTCCCCGTCGGTCGAGCGCCGCCTCGACTACGTCGTCGGAGGGCTCCACACGCTGCGCATCGGGCCGTACACCGTCTCGATGGCCGACCCGGGCCGCCCGGAGGTCGCGCCCGAGGAGATCGTGCAGGCGGTCGTCGACCGGCTCTGCGAGGCGATGGAGGAGGAGCCGATCGACGTCCTCGCCCACCCCACCCTCCTGCCGCGCGCCCTGCGATCCGACGCCCCGAGGCTCTTCGACGACCGGCTCCTCGACCGCATCGGCCGGACGGCGGCCCGGGAGGGGGTGGCGCTCGAGCTGTCCGGGCGTCTCCGGCTCCCCCACGAGCGGGCCCTCGAACGGTGGCTCGCCGCGGGGGCGCCGCTCGCGCTCGGCAGCGGCGCCCGCGCCGCCCCGGACGTAGGCGACCTCGCCTGGCCCCTCGAGCTGCTCGGTCGCTTCGGGATCGACCCGGACCGACTCTTCACCGGCCGCGCCGGCACGTAGCCCGCCGCGCCCGTTGCTTCAGACCGAGACCAGCTCCCGCCCGATCCGGCTCAACGTCTCGGGCGCGCCCGACGTGACGATGACCGTCTCGCTCACCGCCACGGTCCACTTCGCGTATTCCCGGAGCGTGATCGGCACGTGGAAGACCATCCCGGGCTCGAGCGGGACGTCCACGTCGCGGAACAGGGAGAGGATGTTCCCCTCGCCCCAGTCCGGGGCAAACGAGATGCCGATGCTGTAGCCGGTCCGCTTCCGGTAGCCGGCCGTGTACCCGGCCCTGTCGATCACGGCCTGCGCCGCGTTGTGGACGTCCGCACAGGTGCGGCCGGGCCTGAGCTGCTCGAGCGCGGCGGCCAGGCCCTCCTGGCAGACCCGGTACATCTCCCGCGCCTTGGCCGGGATGTCGCCGACGGCCACGGTGCGGAAGAGCGCGGCGTGGTAGCGGTTGATGCAGGCCGCCGTCTCGAGGATCACGACGTCGCCCTTCTCGATCCGCCGCCGCCGCCAGGTGCTGTGCGGGATGCCGGACCTCGGCCCCGACGTGACGAACGGCTCCATGCCGACGTACTCGCTCCCCGCGGCCACGGCGGCCCCCATCACGGCGGCCGCGACGTCGTTCTCGGTGGCGCCCGCCTTCACGGCCGCGAGCCCCGCCCGCATGCCGGCGTCGTTGGCCGCGGCGGCCTTGCGGATCTGCTCGAGTTCGAGGGGCGACTTCACGCGCCGGAGCGGCTCGACGAGGCCCGACCCGTCGAGGAGGGTGCCGATCTCGGCCACGAGCCGCTTGTAGAGGTTCACCGTGAGGAACCAGGCGTTCCGGTCGATGGCGATGCGCGCGCCCGCGAAGCCGCGCGCGCGGATCGCCTCGGCCAGGACCGCGGCAGGATGCGCGTCGTCGCCGTACCCGACGACGTCCTCGAGGTAGGTGTTGGCCCTCGCGTTCATGCTCTCGAGACCGCGCAGGACGTGGAAGGGGCGGCCCGAGGCCGGCACGCAGAGGCACTGGAACGTGTAGTAGCCCGGCGTCTGCTGCCCGGTCAGGTAGAAGATGTTCTCGGGGCCGGAGGTGAGGAAGAGATCCACCCCCTGGGCCCGCAGCCTCTCCTGCAGGGCCGACAGGCGGCGGTCGAGTTCCGCCCGGGGGAAGGCGCACTCGCTTCCGAGCGGGACGGCGGCGAGGATCCGTTCGAACTCTGGGTCGGACATGGGAGTCTCCTTGGGATCGGGTCGGTGATCGCGGTCAGCGGAGCGCCTCGACGAACCGGCGGGCCCGGTCGACGCGCGCGGCGAGGCCGGACGCGCCCTCGGTCTCGGCGATGCGGGTGACGATCGTGTACCAGGGGACCACCTCGCGCGCGTATGCGGGGAGCGCGAGGACGGCGGCCGTCACCTCGTCCCAGGTGGTCCCGATGGCCTCGGGCTGCACGGAGACGCGGGCGTCGGCGACGACGCGTGCCACCCCCTCGGGGTCGTGCCCCTGGAGGTGCGCCATGAGCAGCGTGCCCAGGGCGACGATCTCGCCGTGGAGCAGGCGCCGTCCGGTCCGCTCCTCGAGACACCAGGCGAGGAGGTGCTCCGAGGCCGAGTTGAAGCGGGCCCGCGGCCTGGCGAGGAACCAGGGGGCGAGCGGCTCGCCGATCTCGAGCAGGGCGATCCACGCGTCGGGCTCGTCCCGCCCCACCGCGGGCGCCACCGCCGCGACCCTCGCGAGCATCGCGCGCGTCACGTCGGCGAGCCGGTCGTCCCAGTCGACGTCGAGCCCGGCGTCCCGGGCGAGCGCCCAGTCCACGAGCGCCGTGTGGCTGCAGAGGAGATCGCCCACGCCCGCCCGGTTCATGCGCGGGGGCGCCTTCCGGACGAGCCCGTCGTCGACGACGATCGCCTCGGGCAC
>DATCKS010000384.1:0-3000 GCA_036562265.1 Thermodesulfobacteriota bacterium
GTCTCGAAGACCCGCTCGAGCATCGCCTGCCGGTCGGCCCAGCACTCGGCACGGAAGGCCCCCATGAGGAGGTTCTCGCGCACCGTCATGTTGGCGAAGAGCCGACGCGCCTCGGGCACGTGGCCGATGCCGGCGGCCGCCACCTCGTGGGCGGGGCGCGTGTCGAGCCGCTTGCCGTCGAGGAGCACCCGGCCGCGCCGGGGCCTGAGGAGGCCCGAGATGGTCCTGAGCGTCGTCGTCTTGCCGGCGCCGTTGGCGCCGAGCAGCGTCACGATCTCCCCGCGACCGACGGTGAGGGAGACGTTCCAGAGCGCCTGCGCGTCGCCGTAGGCGGCGTCGACCGACTCAAGCGCGAGCACGCCGTCCCCCCAGATACGCCGCCACGACCTGCTCGTTCGCCGCGACCTCGGCCGGGCTCCCCTCGGCCAGCTTCTGCCCGTAGTGGAGCACCACGATGCGACCCGACACGCCCATGACCGCGCGCATGACGTGCTCGATCATCAGGATGGCGAGCCCCGAGGCGTTGAGCGCACGGATGGCCGCCATCATCTCGTCCACCTCGGGGGGGGAGAGGCCGGCCACCACCTCGTCGAGGAGGAGGACCTCGGGGTCGGTGGCGAGCGCGCGCGCCATCTCGAGCCGCTTGCGCTCGCCGATGGTGAGGCTCGAGGCGAGCGCGGAGGCCCGCCCGGCGAGCCCCACCCGCGCGAGCGCGGCCTCGGCGCGGGCCCGTCCCTCGGCGAGTGTCGAGCGGCCGTGGTGCCCGAAGACGCCGCCGACCATGGCGTTCTCGAGCACCGTGAGGCCTGGGAAGGGCTTCGTGATCTGGAAGGTGCGGGCGATGCCGAGCCGGCAGCGCTCGTGCGGCTTCAGCCGGTCGATCCGCACCCCCTTGAAGCGGACCTCCCCCGCATCGGGCCGATAGACGCCGGCCACGACGTTGAAGAGCGTCGTCTTGCCGGCGCCGTTCGGTCCGATGAGGCCGAGGATCTCGCCCGGCGCGAGCGAGAGGCTCACGTCCGAGAGGGCCTTGAGGCCTCCGAAGCTCTTCGAGACGCCCCGTACCTCGAGGAGCGGCTCGGCCGCCACGGGCCTACCGGATCCAGGGCTGCGTGCGGTACTCCCCCGCCTTGACCGTCGCCGGCCAGACGATGACGTTCTTGCCGTTCTGGATCTGCGCGGTCGGCACCGGGATGTAGTCCGGCCCCGCGATGACGGTGTGGTTCTTCGGGTCGAACTTGTAGCGGCCGAGGAGCCCGCGACGGTCGAGCGTCGCGAAGGCGTCGGAGATCTTCTTCGGGTCGAGCGAGCCGGCCCGCGTGAGCACGTCGGCGATGTTCATGATGCCGTCGTAGCCGTACGCGTTGTCGCTGTTCGGCTTCGAGGTGGTCCCCTTGAGGAACTTCTCCTGGATCGCCTTGGCGAACTCGACCTGCGCCTTGATGTTCTCGGGGTCGAAGAGGAGCGGCGTCCAGAGGATCCCCTCCGCCGCCTTGCCGGCCTGCGGAATGAACTCCGACCGCGTCGGGTAGTAGATGGCGAGGTGCAGCGCCGAGACGCCCTGCTCGACGTACTGCTTGGCGAACGCGATGCCGGACGAGTTGCTCGTGAAGCAGCTCACGACGACGTCCGGCGAGAGGCCCCGCACCTTGCCGAACTGCGGGTAGAAGTCGGTGTGGCCGAGCGGCACCGTCTCGGTCGCCACGACCTTCCAGCCGACCTCGGTGAAGAGCTTGGCGGCGTCGCCCGCGTTCGAGCGGCCGTAGTCGGTGTCCTCGACGACGAAGGCGACCGTCTTGGTCCGCGGCGTGAACTTCCCCTCCTTCACGAGGTCCATCGTCGTCTGGAAGACGGTCCTCGCGTACGCGTCGGAGTTGAAGTCCCCCTTCCAGTAGGTGGCGTACCGCTGGGGGTTCGCGGCGACCTTCTCGGCGATCGCGCCGGAAACCGGCTCGATGGAGTAGATGGGGATGCCGTACTTCGGGGCGAGCTCCATGACCGCCATGGTGACCGAGCTGGCGTAGGAGTCGCCGACGAGGATGTGGACCTTGTCGCTCGTGATGAGCTTCTCGCCGAGCGCCACGCCGACGTCCGGCTTGGAGGTCGTGTCCTCGACGAGCAGCTCGAGCTTCTCCTTCTTGCCGCCGATCGTGACGCCGCCCGCGGCGTTGATCTCCTCCACGGCGAGCATCGCGCCCTGCCGTAGCGCGATGCCGGCCTCCGCCTGGGGGCCGGTGAGAGGCGCGAGGAAGCCGATTCTCACCTGGGCCGCCGCCGCGCCGGGCAAGCACGCCCAGGCGAGGAACGCGGCGGCCAGCAGCAGCGGGACGCGTCGCATGGCATCCTCCTCAAGGAAGTCGTCGGGAGAACCGTCGGAAGACTGTTGGAAAGGATAATAGAACATCGGGCTAAACTCTGTCGAGCTATCCTTACCAACCGTCCGTTCGCATCCCTCGATCGTCGTCCATCCGTTTCGGAGGCAGACACATGGCGACCAGCTCGGTCGATCTCCTCGGTACGCGTCCACCGCTCACGCTCGCCGACGTGGCCTGGCCGAAGGTCGGGGCCCTGCGCGACGCGCTCCTCGTCGTCGGCTTCATCGGCGTCAACGCGCTCCTCGCTCAGGTGGCCGTGCCGCTCCCCTTCACGCCGGTGCCGATCACGGGGCAGACGCTCGGCGCGAGGCTCACCGGGGGATTCCTCGGGGCGCGCCTGGGCCTCGTCGCCATGCTCGGCTACCTCCTCGCCGGCGCCGTCGGCCTGCCGGTGTTCCAGCCGGGCGGTCCGGCGGGCGTCGAGCGGTTCTTCGGGCCGACCGCCGGCTACCTCTTCGGCATGGCGGTCTCGGCCTGGATCGTGGGCCGGCTGGCGGAGAAGGGGTGGGACCGCCGCTTCGGCAGCGGGGTCGCCGCCATGCTGATCGGAAGCGTGCCGATCTACGCGTTCGGCCTGATCGGGCTCTGGCTGTGGCAGCCGATGCCGCTCGGGACGCTCCTCGCC
>DATCKS010000389.1:0-4403 GCA_036562265.1 Thermodesulfobacteriota bacterium
GGCGAACCGCCTCGACCTGGTGGGGCACGATGGGGCCGAGGTCCTTCTGCTGGCCGCGCGTCGGCAGGAAGATGCCGTGCTTCCGGAAGTAGGCGATGTCGCGCTTGACGGTCTTGACGCCCGCGCCGAGGATCTTCGCGAGACCCTCCTGCGTGAGGTCGATGCCCTGGTCGTGCGCCTCGGTGGCGATCCTGAGGAGCTTGAAGCGGCGCAGTCCGATCACGCCGTAGCGCCGGCGGGTCTCCTCGTCCTCCTCCCCCGCGTCGTACGTCACGAAGCACTCGCCGCGCGCACAGTCGCGAAGCGGCTTGCCCGCTGGCTCCGATGACAGGACGCCGGAGATCTTGAGCTGGCCGACGCGCGGCTCGGCAGGGGTCCGTAGGGTCACGCGATGCCTCTGACGACTCTCCTTTGCGGCGGCCGGGCCCGAGAAGGCCTGCTCGCCCACACGCGGCCTATTCTACGTGAGAGAATGTGATTCCTGAACACAAAAAAGGCGCGCGAACGATTCCCGTCCGCGCGCCCCCTGTGGCCCGGCCTCCCGCGGGCCGGGGGGGTGGGCCTCAACCGGCCGCGTCCAGCGCCGCGTAGCGCTCGATGGCGAGCCGCGCGGACGCCGAGACGCGGGTGAAGGCGACCTCGCACTGGCCGGTCTCGGGCATCGGCGTCACCGACCCGACGAGGGAGAGCGGCCGGCGGACGCCCGGCAGCCGCAGGCGCACCTGCACCTGGACGCCCGCGGGAACGATCATCGCGGCTCGCAGGCGAAGGCGTTCGGGAGACAGCTCGCGCACGAGCTGCCGGAGCGGCGGGTAGTCCGCGGAGAAGAACACCTCGGCTTCGCACAGGTCGCGGAACACTCGCATGAGACTAGATCGCGACGCGACCTGGTGTCGGTGACCGGGCACACCGCCTCGACGCCCTGCGTCGGCATCCGGGTCCTGGTACCCGAACGCGCGCGGCGCGGCGACCGGCGCGCCGGCGAGTCTCACGCGCTCCGGCGTGCGCCGCCTGGCGGCTCCTCCTGCACCTGGGCGTCGGCGACCTCCGGGGTGAGGGTCGTCGACTCGGCCGCGGTCGACACCGGCAGGTCCGGGAAGGCGTGGAGGCGCGTCCGGTTGCCTCCACTCTCGCGCGCCTGCGACAGCATCGTCGCGGCCATCTCGGCAAGCGCCTCGGGCGAGTCGAGCGCACCGGCCGCAAGCGACGCGCCGCCGACGCTCACGGTCGCCCGCACGCCCGACTCGGGCGAGCTGGGGTCGGCCCCGCCGAGTCCTGCCATCGTGCTGCGGATCCGTTCGGCGACCCGGTAGGCCGCCTGCGTGTCGGCGGTCATGATGACGCCGAAGCGCGACGCGCCGAGGCGCCCGACGACGTCGGTCTTGCGCAGCGTCGAGCGAAGCTGCCCCGCCAGGGCGCGGTTGAGGACGCTGCTCGGCAGCGGCCGCCCCCGGCTTGCGCCGTCGAGCTCGACGAGCAGGAACGTGAGCGGCTGGCCGTAGCGTTTCGCGCGGCGGATCTCGTGCTCGAGCAGGAACTGGAAGAACTCGCGCCGGAGCACCTTGACCTGCTCGTCGTAGATCGGCAGCCGCCCGCGGCCCGCCTCCTCGCGGATCGGCTCGGGCTCGTGGCGCTTCGCCAGGATCTCGGCCATCCGGCCGGCGTGCTCGGTGCCCGCGTAGCGGTCGCGCAGGGCGAGGAAGTCGTTGAAGAGCCGCTCGGAGAGGCCGAGGCTGGCCGCCGCGGCGCGACGCTCCGCCCCGCTGTCGGCGAGGGCGACCACGCGGGCGAAGGTGGCAAGGTAGCGCTCGATGGCGCGGGGCGGGTGCAGGATGCGCCTGGCGATCTCCCAGATGGGCTTGCCCTCGATGACCATCCGCACCGCCTCGACCTGGTGGGTGAGGACCGGCCCGATGTCCTTCTGCTGGCCGCGGGTGGGAAGGAAGAGGCCCTGTTTGCGGAAGTACGCGATGTCGCGCTTGATGGTCTTGAGGCCGCAGTTGAGGATGCGGTAGGCGAGGTCCTCCTGGGTGAGGTCGATGCCCTGCTCGTGGGCCTCGGTGGCGATCCGCAAGAGCTTCATGCGGCGCAACCCCGTCACGCCGAAGCGCCGCCGTATCTCCTGATCCTCGCTCCCGGCGTCATACGTGACGAAGCACTCCCCGTGCTCGCAGTCCTTCAGACTCTTGCCCGCCGGCTCCGACGCCAGCACCCCGCTGATCTTGAGCCGCCCGACGCCGGCACCGGGACCAGAACGCTCCTGCCGCCGTCTTCGCTCCCGGCGAAGCCTCATCCCCGCCTCCGCGCCCGAATCTGGATGGGAACGCCATGGAACCAGGAACCAATCGCGGCACCGACGTCTTCCAATGCGCCGCTTTTCGGCACTCTAGGGGAGCTTGCTACCCGATGTCAACGCATACCTTGCCAGGCGGCCGGCATTGTGATCGCATGCACGGCTGGCGAGCGACCGGCATCACTTCTTGCTTCACAACCGGCCGAAAATGTCGTATGGGTCATATGACATCGAGAAAGCGCCCGGTCGTTTCGGGCCCCAGAACCCTGGAGGGGTCATGGCCTCGCGTGCGCGCGCCCTCGGCCTGGTCGGGGCGGTGGTGATGGTGAGCTTGGGTCTGTCGACACCGGCGCGCGCCTGGGCCGAGGCCGACCGCACCGCCTCCGGGGTGCGGCTCCTGGCCGATACGCGCTGGGACCAGGCGTACACCCTCCGCCTCCGCGCCGCCGAGACGCCGGCAGCACCGGCCGAGACCGCGACGCCAACCTTCCGCTCGGGCAGCATCGACGCGTCCGGGGCGCCGGGGGCCCGGCAGTCCCTCGTGCTCACCGACCGGGTCTGGATGCCGAGGGAGTACGTCGAGGCGGAGGTCTCCCCCGCCTCCCGGCCGGGACGCGGGGGCGACTGGATCGAGGTGGTGGTGCCGGCCGAGCGCGACCTCGGGCTCTTCCTGGCCGCACAGTCGGCGCTGCTCCTCGACATGGCCCAGACGCTCGAGATCAACGGGTCGCCCGACTTCAAGGAGACGAACCGTTTACTCGGCGAGCGGCCGAGCGACGGCGCCGTACTCGCGTACTTCGGCTCGATCGCGGCGCTCCACGCCGCCTCCTACCTGACGCTCGACGGCCGGTGGGCCAACGTGGTCTCGCGGGCGGTCCTCTTCGTCCAGGTGCCGGCCATCGACAACAACGCCCGGCTCGGCGTCCGGATCAGCTTCTAGCACCTCTCCCGACAGGACAAGACACGGCTCGGGTCGTCCGCGGGCCGTGGAGAACGCTGGAACAGGGAAGGACCCCGACCCGCCGGGTCGGAGGAAAGGAGTTGGTGGGCGCGGCTGGACTTGAACCAGCGACTTCCACCGTGTGAGGATGGCACTCTAACCGCTGAGTTACGCGCCCGAATCGGTCCGTGGATGGCAGTCAATATGCTACCGGTCAGGCAGAGGCCGTGTCAAGCGCGGCCCCGGCCCTGCCGCGGCGTTAGAGCGCAAAGTACGCGAAGCCGGCGGCCTCGGCCGCGGCCCTCGGGAACCGCCCCTTCACGTCGATCAGGACGGGCGTGCCGCGGCACCACCCTGCGAGCGTCTCGAGCGTGAGCGACGCGTAGGCGGCGTGGGCGACGGCAAGCACCACCCCGTCCACCGGGACGGCGGCCGCGGGGTCGGCCACGACGGTCCGCCCGCGGTACTCCTCGGCGATCTCCTTCCGGTCGGCGAGCGGGTCGTGGAGCAGGCACTCGACGCCGTAGTCCTCGAGCTCCCGCACGACGTCCACGACGCGAGAGTTGCGCAGGTCGGGGACGTTCTCCTTGAACGTCAGTCCGAGCACGAGCACCCGGCAGCCCCGCACCCCCTTGCCGGCCCGGATCAGCGTCTTCACCGTCTGCTCGGCCACGTACTGGCCCATCGAGTCGTTGATCCGCCGCCCGGCGAGGATGACCTCCGGGTGATGCCCGAGCGCCTCCGCCTTGTGCGTCAGGTAGTACGGGTCGACGCCGATGCAGTGGCCGCCGACCAGGCCGGGCACGAAGCGGAGGAAGTTCCACTTGGTCCCGGCAGCGGCCAGCACCTCGCGCGTGTCGAGCCCCATGCGGTGGAAGATGAGCGACAGCTCGTTCATGAGCGCGATGTTGAGGTCGCGCTGCGTGTTCTCGATGACCTTGGCCGCCTCGGCGGTCTCGACGCTGGCCGCCCGGAAGACGCCGGCCGTGACCACCTGCCCGTACACGTCGGCCACGACGTCGAGCGTGGCCGGGTCGCTTGCCGAGACGACCTTCACGATCCGCTCGAGCGTGTGCTCGGTGTCGCCCGGGTTGATCCGTTCGGGCGAGTAGCCGTAGGTGAAGTCACGCCCCGCTTCGAGGCCCGAGGCGCGCTCGAGGAGCGGGACGC
>DATCKS010000390.1:0-3033 GCA_036562265.1 Thermodesulfobacteriota bacterium
ACGTCCCCCTTGTCGTCGAACCGGATCGTCCCGAGCGGGGTCTCGAACGTCCGCCCGCGCATCGCCTGCGCCGCCGCGCGAGGGTCCTTCGCCTGGGCGAGCCCCTCGAGGAGGACCCGGGTGGCGACGTAGCCGTAGAGCGAGAACGGCCCCACCGGCCCGAACTGTTTCTCGTAGGCCTCGATCGTCGCCTTCGCGGAGGGGATGCGCCGGACGTCGGGCATGAACGTCGCCCAGCTCCCCTCGGCCGCCGCCGCGCCGGCGATCTTCACGAACTCGGGGTCCATCGCGCCGTCGCCGCCCAGGAAGCGGATGTTGAGACCGAGGTCCTTCGCCTGCTTGACGAGGAGCGCCCCCTCGGAGTAGTAGCCGCCGAAGTAGAGCGCCTCGGCGTTGGCCCGCCTGATGGCGGTCAGCACCGCGGAGAAGTCCTTGTCACCGCGCGTGACGGTCCCGAAGTAGACCGGCTCGATCTTGTGGTCCTTCTTGAGCGCGTCGCGGAAGGCCTCGGCAAGCCCCTGCCCGTACGACCCCTTGTCGTGCACGATCGCCACGCGCTTGAGCCCCTTCGAGGCGACGAAGTCGGCCGCCACCTTGCCCTGCTGGTCGTCGCGGCCGCAGATGCGGAAGACGTTCCAGAAGCGCTGCTCCGTGACCTGCGGGTTGGTGGCGCTGGGGTTCACCTGGATCAGGCGGTTGTCGTGGTAGATCGGCGCCGCCGCCAGGGTGCAGGCCGAGGTGACGTGACCGACGACCCCGACCACCCCCTCGTTGACGAACTTGTTGGCCACGGCGGCCGCCTGCCGCGGGTCGCCCTGGTCGTCGCCGACGACCAGTTCGACCTTGGTGCCCGGGTTCGCGGCGTTCCACTCCTGGACCGCCAGCCTCGCCCCGTCGGCCACGCTCAGGCCGTACTGGGCGATGTCGCCGGTCATCGGTCCCGCGACGCCGATCTTCACGGTCGCCGCCTGCGCCCCCGGCGCCGCGGCGACAAGGGCGGCGACGAGCGCGACGATTCCCCATCCTGCCCGCATCGGTGTCCTCCGCACACGCTCGAGCCGTGGCGCTCGGTCATCTGCGCCCACGGCCGCGCCCCCTCGACGGGGGGCCAACGAGCGTCGTCAAGGTGTCTGTTCGAACCCCCGGGATCCAGCCGATCCGATCCAGCAGGCCCGCCGCCGATCCGGCGGCAACCTGCTCGAGGGGTGACTTGCGGACCATTCTATATCGGCGGCGCCAGGAGAAGAGCGGAGACCCGCTCGGGAACCGGTCGTCCGGTCCACTTCGAGCGTGGCCGGGCGAGCGATTGACTTTCCAACCGCCCCCTTCGTAGGATGGCTCACGAGACTACTGGCCCGGCGGCGCCGTCAGGCGCCGCAGAGGCGAGCGGCCACCGGTGGTTGGCACGCCGAGAGGCGCGCCGACGAGCGGAGCCGCGGCTTTGCCGCGGCGGAGCGGACGCCGGCCGCGAGCCGTTGATGGCGGCGCCGTCAGGCGCCGCCGAGGCGAGCGGCCACGGTCGCTAGCCGTTCATGGAGGAGGCAGGTTCGATGGGGCTCGTTGGGCGACCCGGCATGGACCGGCGCACGTTCCTCGCCGGCGCCGGGGCGGCGGCGGTCACGATGGCGGCCGGCGCGCGCATCGGTGCGGCGCAGCCGAAGACGATCAAGATCGGGGCGATCCACCCGGTGAGCGGCGTCCTCGCCCAGGTGGGTCAGGCCTGCCGCCAGGGGGCTCAGCTCGCGGTGGCGGAGATCAACCGCACCGGCGGGATCCGGTCGAAGGACGCGCAGCTCGAGCTTCTCGTCGGCGACTCCGAGAGCAAGGCCGAGGTCGGCGCGGCCGAGGCCGAGCGGCTCATCCGCGAAGGGGCCAGGATCATCATCGGCGCCTTCCAGAGCGACGTCGTCATGGCGATCGCCCAGGTCTGCGAGCGGCGCGAGATCCCGTTCGTCGTGGACGTGGGGGCCGCCGACCAGATCACGACGAGCGGCTTCACGAAGGTCTTCCGGATCTTCCCGACGACGACCGCGCTCGGCAAGAACGGCGCGGCCTACCTCTCCGAGATCATCCGGCGAAGCGGCGAGCGGGTGGAGCGCGGCGTCGTCACGTACACCAAGGACCTCTTCGGCACCGTGGTCTCCAAGGCGTTCCTCCAGGCGATGGAGGAGGCGAAGAGCCCGGTGAAGATCGTCGAGGTCATCGGCTACGACCTCACCGTGCAGGACCTGTCGACCGAGGTGGCGAAGATCAAGGCGGCCAGACCGGACGTGCTCCTGCCCTTCAACCGGATCCGCGACTCGGTCATGCTCGTGCGCGAACTCTACAAGCAGCGCGTTCCGCTGAAGGGGATCCTCTCGCCCGGCAGCCCCGGCTGGTACGAGAAGGAGTTCATCGAACAGACCGGCCCGCTCGGCGAGTTCGCCATGGACGCGCCCCCCTGGTACAACCCGAAGAGCCCGCTCTACGGCCGCGTGGAGGCCGCCTTCCGCCAGGCGTACAACCGCGGCGTCGACACGAACTCCGGCTACAGCTACGAGGGGGTGATCGTCGCCGCCGACGCCCTCGAGCGGGCGAAGAGCCTCGACCCCGCCGGAATCGTGGAGGCGCTCCGGGCGACCAACATCAAGGAGCACCTCATGGCGGGCGGCCCGATCACGTTCGACGCGCAGGGCCAGAACGTCAACGCGAGCACCTCGCTGATCCAGGTGCAGAAGCGGCGGCCCGTGGTCGTCCTGCCGGAGGCCGAAGCCGAGGCGAAACCGGTCTTCCCGGCGCCGGGCTGGGACGAGCGCACGTAAGGCGCGTGTCGGCCGTCCTCCTCGGCCAGGCCCTGGTCGGCGGCCTCCTGACGGGGGCCGTCTACAGCCTCATGGCGGTGGGCCTGTCGCTCATCTTCGGCGTCATGCGCGTGACCAACTTCGCCCACGGCGCGTTGATGATGATCGGCATGTACGTCACCGTCTTCGCGTCGGCGGCGTCGGGCCTCGATCCCTACCTGACGCTGCCGGCCGCGGGGGTGTCGCTCTTCGT
>DATCKS010000391.1:0-3252 GCA_036562265.1 Thermodesulfobacteriota bacterium
GCGTCCATCACCATGTCGCGGACGGCCTGCGTGATCCGGTCGACGTGGATGTCTCGCATGTGGCTCTCCCGGTCGGCGCCTCAGAGCTTGAGGAGACTCACCAGCTCCTTGACGGCGTTCACCGACTTCTCGAGGGCCGCCCGTTCCTCGGCGGTCAGCTCGATCTCGATGACCTTCTCGACGCCGCCGGCGCCGAGCTTGACCGGCACGCCGACGAAGTAGCCGTTCACCCCGTACTCCCCCTCGAGGAGGGCGGCGCACGGCAGGATCCGCTTCTTGTCCTTCAGGATCGCCTCGGCCATCTCGACGGCCGCGGCCGACGGCGCGTAGTAGGCGCTGCCGGTCTTGAGGAGGTTGACGATCTCGGCGCCGCCGTTCGCCGTGCGCTTGACGATCGCGTCGATCTTCTCCTTCGGCAGGAGCGCGGGCAACGGGATCCCCGCCACGGTCGAGTACCGCGGCAGCGGCACCATCGTGTCGCCGTGGCCCCCCAGCACGAACGCCGTCACGTCCTCGACCGACACGTCGAGCTCGGCCGCGATGAAGCTGCGCATCCGGGCCGAGTCGAGGACACCCGCCATGCCGACCACCCGCTGCTTGGGGAAGCCGGAGACCTGCTTGGCGACGTACGTCATGGCGTCGAGCGGGTTGGAGACGACGATCAGGACCGCCTCGGGCGACCGCTTCGCCACCTGCTCGGTCACCGACTTGACGATCTCCGCGTTCTTGGCGAGGAGGTCGTCGCGGCTCATCCCCGGCTTGCGGGCGAGACCGGCCGTGATGATGACGACGTCGCTGTCGGCGGTCTCCTCGTAGCCGTTGGTGCCGATGATCCGGCTGTCGAAGCGCTCGATCGGCGACGCCTCGAAGAGGTCGAGCCCCTTGCCCTGGGGCACCCCCTCGACGACGTCCACGAGGACGATGTCGCCGAGTTCCTTCGCCGCGGCCCAGTGGGCCGCCGTGGCGCCGACGTTGCCGGCCCCGACGATGGTGATCTTGTGACGGCGTAGACGGGTGGCCATCGTTACTTCCCCATGTGCTCGATGATGGCGCGGCCGAACTCCGACGCCTTCAGGAGCTTCGCCCCCTCCATCTGCCGCTCGAGGTCGTAGGTGACCGTCTTGGCCCCGATGGCGCCGGCCACCCCCTTCTCGATCAGGTCCGCGACCTCGCGCCAGCCCATGTGACGGAACATCATCACGCCGGAGAGGATGACGCTGCTCGGGTTGGCCTTGTCCTGGCCGGCGTGCTTCGGCGCCGAGCCGTGGGTCGCCTCGAAGTTGGCGACCTTCTCGCCGACGTTGGCGCCGGGCGCCATGCCGAGGCCGCCCACCTGGGCCGCGATGGCGTCCGAGAGGTAGTCGCCGTTCAGGTTCGGGGTGGCGATGACGTCGTACTCGTCCGGCCTGAGGAGCACCTGCTGGAACATGGCGTCGGTGATGCGGTCCTTGATGACGATCTTGCCCGGCGGCACCTTGCCCCCGTGCTCCTTCTCGACCGCCTCTTCGGTCACCGTCCGGTCACCGAACTCCTCCCTGGCCACCTCGTAGCCCCAGTCCTTGAACGCCCCCTCCGTGAACTTCTGCACGTTCCCCTTGTGGACGAGCGTGACGTTGCGGCGGCCGTTGTCGAGGGCGTACTGGATGGCCTTGCGCACGAGGCGCTTGCTGCCGGTGATCGACATCGGCTTGATGCCGATCGCCGAGTCGGGGCGAACCGTCTTGCCGAACTGATCCTTGAGGATGCCGATCAGCTTCTGCGCCTCGGGCGTGTTCGCCGGCCACTCGATCCCCGCGTAGACGTCCTCGGTGTTCTCGCGGAAGATCACCATGTCGACCTTCTCCGGGTGCTTCACCGGCGAGGGGGTCGGGGCGTACCACTTGACCGGCCGGATGCAGGCGTAGAGGTCGAGGCGCTGGCGGATCGTGACGTTGATCGACCGGAAGCCGCCGCCGATCGGCGTCGTGAGGGGACCCTTGATGGAGACCAGGTAGTACTCGATCGCCTGGAGCGACTCCTCCGGGAGGATCTCGTTGTACTGCGCGATCGACTTCTCGCCCGCCGGGATCTCGAACCAGTGGACCTTCTTCTTGCCGCCGTAGGCCTTCTGGACCGCAGCGTCGAACACCGCCTGGGCGACCGGCCAGATATCGCGGCCGATCCCGTCACCCTCGATGTAGGGGATGATCGGGTCGTCCGGAACCTGTAGCTTCCCGTCCTTCCACTCGATCTTCGAGCCCGACTTCGGGTTGCCGATCTTCGTGAACTTCATCAGCCATGGCCTCCGGGTGCACTCACTCGCCGAGGGAACGTCCGCTCGTGTATACGGTATGCAGGGCCCCTGGCGCTGTCAAGGAACGGGCTCGACGGTGCTGCGCACGTGCAACTCCCTGAGCTGCCTCGGGTCGACGGCCGACGGCGCCCCCACCATCAGGTCCTGCGCCCTGGCGTTCTTCGGGAACGCGATGACCTCGCGAATGGTGCTCTCGCCGGCCATGAGCATGACGAGGCGGTCGAACCCGAAGGCGATGCCACCGTGCGGCGGCGTGCCGAACTCGAGCGCCTCGAGGAGGAAGCCGAACTTGGCGCGCGCCTCCGCGTCGGAGAGGCCGAGCAGCTTGAACATGCGCGCCTGGACGTCCGGCCGGTGGATCCGGATCGAGCCGCCCCCGAGCTCGACCCCGTTCAGCACGAGGTCGTACGCCTTCGCCCTGACCGAGGCCGGGTCGCTCTCGAGCCGCGCAAGGTCCTCGTCCATGGGGGCGGTGAAGGGATGGTGGAGGGCCGCCCAGCGCTTCTCCTCGGCGTCCCATGCGACCAGGGGGAAGTCGATGATCCAGACGAACCGCCACTGCCCCTCCGCGATCATCCCGAGCCGCCGCGCCACCTCGCCCCGGAGCCGGCCGAGCACCTCGTGGACGACCGCCGGCTGGTCGGCGCCGAAGAGGAGGAGGCTCTCCGGCCCCGCCCCGGCCCGACGCCCCATCTCGGCTCGCACGTCGTCGGCGAGGAACTTCGCGATCGGCGACTGCCAGTCGCCGGGCGTCGCGCCGACCTTCGCCCAGGCGAGCCCCTTCGCGCCGAAGCTCCTGGCGAACTCCGTGAGTTCGTCCAGCTCCTTGCGGCTCACGGCGCCCCCAGCCGGCCCAGGCACGCAGACGGCCTTGACGACGCCGCCTGCCGCCGCGGCATCGGCGAAGACCTTGAACCCGGTCCCCCGCGCGAGGTCGGTGAGGTCGGTCAGCTCGAGGC
>DATCKS010000435.1:0-3508 GCA_036562265.1 Thermodesulfobacteriota bacterium
GAGAAGAACAGGTCGCCCCGGCAGGCCGTGCAGAGGCCAGCCGCCTCGATGCCGTCCGGGGGCAGGCCGGCCGTCTCGAGCCGCCGGCGGACCGCGGCGACCAGATCGAGTCGCCACCGTGGCCGCCCCTCGCGGGCCGGCGAGGGGGTCGCCACCGGGGGCGCGAACGGCAGCCCCGCCTCGGCGAAGCGCTCGGCCACCGGCGCATCGACCTCGTAGCAGCAGGGACCGATGCAGGGCCCGATGGCGGCCCGCATCGCGGCGGGCCGGCTGCCGTAGGCGCGGGCGAGCGCGCGCACGGCGGCGCCCGGCGCATCGGCGACCACCCCGCGCCAGCCGGCGTGGACCGCCCCGACGGCCGGCCGCTCCGGATCGAGCAGCAGGACCGGCACGCAGTCGGCCGCGAGCACGAGGAGGACCACCCCCGGCCGGTCGGTCACCGCCGCGTCGTACTCGCCGATGGGACCGGACGCCGGCTCCGTCCCGTCCACCACCGCCACCTCGGCCCCGTGCACCTGCCGCAGGCGGGCGATCCGCTCGTACGCGAAGCCGAGCGCCCGGGCGAGGCGGCGGCCGTTGGCCGCCACGTGGGTCGGGTCGTCGCCGCTGCCGGCGCCGAGGTTGAGGCTCGCATAGGGCGGCGGGCTCACTCCCCCGTGGCGCGCCGTGAACGCGGCCTCGGCCGGCGCGAGGCCCGGACGGAGGACGACCAGGTCGTTCACCGTCTCAACGGGCGGCATCGAGCGCGTCCAGGACGGCGGCCAGGTCGGCCGGCAGGGGGGACGTGAAGCGCATCGCCTGCCCGGTCCTCGGATGGCGGAACCCGAGTACCCCCGCGTGCAGGAACTGCCGCGAGAGCCCGGCAATCGCCCTGCGCGCCGCCTCGGGCAGGGCCGCCGGCGGCGGCCGGCGGCCGCCGTAGGTGCGGTCGCCGACGACGGGGTGACCGCGCTCGGACAGGTGGACCCGGATCTGATGGGTACGGCCCGTCTCGAGGCGAACGGCCAGGAGCGCGAGCGGCCCCGGAAAGGTCCGGACGACCTCGTAGTGGGTGACCGCCCGGCGGCCCCGTCGCGCACGCGAAGACATGCGCCGCCGGTCGGTCGGGTGCCGGCCGATGGCCGATTCGATGCGGCCGCGCCCGCCGGCCGGCACGCCGTGGACGAGCGCGGTGTAGACGCGCTCGACGTCGTGCGCCTTGAAGCGGGCCGCCAGCGCCTCGCGCGCCGCCGCCGTCTTGGTCACGACCAGGAGCCCCGAGGTGTCCTTGTCGAGGCGGTGGACGATCCCCGGCCGGAGCGGGTCGCCCGCGTCGTCCAGGGGGCCCGTGTGGTGCAGGATCGCGTTCACGAGGGTCCCCCCCGGGTGACCGGCCGCCGGGTGGACGACCAGACCGGCCGGCTTGTCGACGACGAGCAGGTCCTCGTCCTCGTAGACGATGGAGAGCGGGATCGCTTCGGCACGCGCCTCCACCGGGGCGGGGGGCGGGATCGACACCGAGAGGCGGTCGCCCGGCCTGACGCGCTGGCCGGGCTTGCCCGCGGGCTTCCCGTTGACGGTGACCCGGCCCTCGTCGATCAGCCGGCCGATCTGCGCCCGCGGCAGTCCGAGGTCGGCGCGGACCAGCACGTGGTCGAGCCGGCCCCCGCCGCCCTCCGGAACGATCAGCTCGCGAACCAACCCACCTATCGCTCCGACTTGATCTCGTGATAGAGGGCGTAGAGCTTGAGGTACTCGGAACTCACCCGGTCCGGGTCGAGACCGATGCACTTCGCGTACGCCTTGAGGAAGCCGCGGAGGTAGGCGGGTACCGGAAGCTGGCGGAAGTTCTCCTCCTCGATGAACTGCAGGTACGTCAGGTTCACCTTGGTCGTCTGCGCGATGTCGCGCAGGCTGATCCCCTGCTGCTCGCGGATCTTGCGCAGGAGGGCGCCGGTGACGACCGCCCCCTCGGGGAGGGTCGGCCGCTCGGCGGCCGCCGCGCCCGCCCGCGCGACGCCGGGCATCCGGCCGGCCTCGGGCCGAGCCGGCGCCGGCCCCTCCGACGACGCCGCCGGCCCGGCCCCCGCCCGGACCGGCGCCGCCTGGGGCCGCTGGAGGGTCGAGACCGGGCGCCCCTGCGGCCGCGACGGCGCGATGCCGATCGACTCGTCGTAGCGGGCGCGCGCCTCCTCGTTCATGAGGGTCCGGTAGGCCTCCTCGATCCGCTCTTGCATCTCGCGGCACTCCTCGGCGGTGAAGAGCGAGTAGACCGCGAGCGAGTTCGCGGCGAACGTGGCCCGGCTCTTGTTGTACGCGACCTGGATCTCCTCGCGCGTGGCCGTCGGCGCCACCTCGAGGATCTCGTAGTAGGTGGGCTCGCGGGCGCTCACCGATCAGGCTCCTTGCATGAGTCGGGCCGCGATCCGCTCCACCGATCTGGCCGACAGCGACCCGGGATGCCTGAGGAGGAGCGGCTCGCGCCGCCGGACCGACTGCCAGACGACGTCGTCGTAGTCGATGGCGCCGAGGTACTCGACCTCGATGCCGAAGTACTTGCGGCAGGCGCTGCGCATGTGCTCGCCGATCTCGACGTCCGCACGCGTGCGCGCCTGGTTCATGATGATCTTCGGACGGAACTCGCCGATCTGCCGCTGGATGACCTCGCCGATCTGCGTGTCCATCTCCATGATGCGGGTCAGCAGATCGTTGGGCGTCCGGATGCCCAGCGCGTTCTTCTGGTCCATGGCCGACTCGATGAGTCGCTTGACCTGGGCGTTGGCCACGACGCGGCGCAGGCGGCGGTAGAACGCGCTCTTGATGAACCGGTAGCAGTTCTCGATGGAGGTCGGCTCGGGAACGGCGACGACGATCCCCTTCTGGGCGAGGAGGAAGAAGTCGAGGGTGTTGTACGCGGTCCCGGCCCCCAGGTCGAGGATGACGACGTCGGCGTCCAGATCGGCGATGCGGCGCAGCAGCATCGTCTTCTGCACGAAGTTCAGGTTCGCCGCCGAGAGGAAGTCGTGCGCCCCGCTGATGAGCGAGAGGTTCGGCACGCCGGTCCGGATCACGATGTCCTCGATGCCGCGGACGCGGCGGGAGACGAAGTCGGTGAGCGTGACCTTCGGCTCCGGGATGCCGAGGCACGTGTGGAGATTCGCCCCGCCGAGATCGGCGTCGACCAGGACCACCCGGAGCCCCGCGCGGGCGAGCGAGATGCCGAGGTTGCTCGTGATGAGGCTCTTGCCGATCCCCCCCTTGCCGCCGCCGACGGCCCAGATCTCCTTCGTGTCGCGCGTGGGCTCGCGCCGCCAGGCGGACGCGTTCGCCTGCGGCGACTCGATCGTCGGCGTCGCCGCCGCTCGGACGCCGCTGTCCGGCGCCGCCGGCCGGACCGATGCCTCGGTCGCGACGTCCCCCTCCCCGTCCACGTCGGGCTCCACCGGGTCGAAACCGCGGGCGTACGGCGTGGAGCGAGGCGGGCTGGCCGGGAGACGCCCCCAGGGCGCGGCACCGTCGGCGCGGGGCG
>DATCKS010000405.1:0-4037 GCA_036562265.1 Thermodesulfobacteriota bacterium
CCGGTCGAGGCGATCGATCCGGGAGGGCCCCTCGCCCGAGACGATCCGGACCACGTTGTCGAGCCGGACGAGCCCCTCGCCCGACGACCGCGGCACGTAGAGCCGCGAGATGGTGGAGGGATCGGAGCGGTCCTCCTCCGACAGGCGGAGCTGGACGTCGTAGTCCTCGCCGACGCGCGGGTCGCGGAACCGGGTGACCTCCTCGTCGCCGCCCACCATGAGACGCAACGCCGTGGCGATGTCCCGCGTGTCGACGCCGAGGTCGGCGGCGCGCGCCCGGTCGATCACGACGCGCAGCTCCGGCTTGTCGAGCCTGAGCGTCGTGTCGATGTCGATGATGCCGCCGACCTTCTCGGCCATCGCCACGAGGCGCTTGGCGTACCCGTCGAGCCGTTCGAGTTCGGGGCCGCGCAGGACGTAGTCGATCTCGAAGCTGCCGCCGCCGATGTTGAACGAGGGGATGTTGCGGACCGTCACCTTGAGCTCCGGGAACTGCCTGGCGAGGCGCCGGACCTCCTGCATGACGTCGCGCTGGCTGTAGTTGCCCCGGAAGGCCGCCGCCGGGTCGCCGCGAAGCGTCGCCTTGAGGAGCCGCGAGATGGAGAAGGTCCGCTCCTCGATCGGGGCGATGCGGACGTAGCCGTTGGCGGAGTTGACGGAGCCGAGGAAGCTGCCGCCGGCCTCCAGGAGGACGAGGCGGACCCCGGGAATGGCCAGGATCGCGTCGCCGAACCGGCGGATCGCGTCGTCCATGGCCGCCAGGCTCGTCCCCTCGGGCGCGTCGATGTCGACGCGGAACTCCGACTCGTCGACGTTGCTCGGCGTGTACTCCTGGCGGACGAGGCCGTAGATCGGCACCGACGAGGCCATCACGGCGAGGCCCAGCACCACGACGACCCAGCGGTGTCGCATCGCGTGGCCGAGCAGGAAGGTGTACGCGCGGTCGAGCCGGGCGTAGAACCCTCGCCGCGACCGGGCCTGGACGCCGTGACCGCTGCCGGCGTGGACATCCTCGGCCCGGAGCATCCGCGCGCTCATCATCGGGGTGAGGGTGAACGACACGAGGAGGCTCACCAGGACCGCGACGGCCGCCGTGAGGCCGAACTGGTAGAGGAACCGCCCCGAGATGCTCGACATGAAGGAGACCGGCACGAAGATGACGACGAGCGAGAGGGTCGTCGCCAGCACGGCGAGGCCGATCTCCGCCGTCGCCTCGCGGGCCGCCTCGAACGGCGTCATCCGCTTCTCCTCGACGAAGCGGAAGATGTTCTCGAGGACCACGATGGCGTCGTCGATGACCACGCCGACCATGAGGACGAGCGCCAGCATCGTCACGCTGTTCAGCGTGAAGTCGAGGGCCGCCATCATCCCGAAGGTGGAGATCACCGACGCCGGAATGGCCACCCCGGCGATCACCGTGGAGCGCCAGCTCCGCATGAAGGCGAGGACGACGAGGCAGGCGAGGGTGCTGCCGAGGATCAGGTGGATGTTGATCTCGTGGAGCGCCGCGTAGATGTAGCGAGACTGGTCGCGGATGACCTCGAGCCGGACGTCGGGCGGCGTCTGGCGCTGCGCCTCGCGGAGCGCCGACTTGACCGCCTCGATGACGGCGATCGTGTTCGCCCCCGACTGGCGGCGGACGTTGAGGATCACGGTGGGGACGCCGTTGAGTCGCGCGATGGAGCGCTGCTCCTTCGTCCCGTCCTCGGCGTGGCCGAGGTCACGGATGCGGATCGGCACGCCGTTCCGCGTCGCCACGACGAGGTCGTCGAAGGCGCGAGGATCGGTGAGGCGCCCCATGGTCCTGAGGGTCGACTCGTGCGCCCCCGCCGTGACGTTGCCGCCCGGCGCGTTGGCGTTCTGGGCGATGAGGGCGTCGCGCACCGCCGTGATGGGGATCTGGTAGGCGGCGAGCCGGTCGGCATCGATCCAGACGTTGATCGCCCGCTCGAGGTCGCCCACGATGCTGACCTCGCCGACGCCGGAGGCGCGCTCGAGGATCGGCCGCACCGTCTTGTCGGCGATCTCGGTCAGCTCCCTGAGGGAGCGGTCGGCGGAGAGGGCGACCGTCAGGATCGGCTGGGAGTCGTTGTCGAACTTCGAGATGACCGGCGTCTCGGTCCCCTCCGGCAGGTGCCGGAGGACGGTGGAGACCCGATCGCGCACGTCCTGCGCGGCGACGTCGATGTCGCGGTCGAGTTCGAAGGTGACGACGACGACCGAGGCGCCGTTGCCGGAGATCGACCGGATCTGGTCGATGCCGGCGACGCTGTTGACCGCCTCCTCGATCCGCTGCGTGACCTCGGTCTCGACCTCCTCGGGCGCCGCGCCGGGGAGCGTCGTGCGCACCGAGACGGTCGGCAGGTCGACCGACGGGAACCGGTCGACGCCGAGTCTGAACCAGCTCGCCGCCCCCACGACGACGAGCGCGAGGATCAGCATCGTCGCGAAGACGGGTCGCCTGATGCAGATCTCGGCGAGCGTGTGCACGGGTCTACTGGACCACGGTGACGGGCTGGCCGCCCACGATGCTGCCGGGCTCGACGATCACCGGTTCGCCCGCCTCGAGGCCGGCGGCGATCTCGACGAGCCCCCCTTCCCGGCGTCCGGTGCGGACCGGCAGCTCGACCGCCTTGCCGTCGCGGACCGTGAGGACCTTCTCGACGCCCGCGAAGGTGACGATCGCCGTGGACGGGACGAGGACGGTCGGGACGTCCGCCTCGGTGACGATCTCGGCCCGGGCGAAGGCGCCCGCCCGCAGGAGCCCTCGCTCGTTCGGGATCTCCGCCTCGACGAGGAGGGTACGGGTGGTCTCGTCGATGGCGGGGGCGAGGCGCGCGACGCGCCCCCTGAAGACGGTCTCCTGTCCCTCGACGCGGACGCGCACCTCCTGGCCGGCCCGCACGCCGGCGGCGGCGCGCTCGGGCACCGCGAGCCTGAGCCTGAGCGGGTGGACCCGGACGATGGTGACCACCGGCTTGCCGGCCTCGAGGTACTCGCCGCGCGACGCGTGCCGCTCCTGCACGATGCCGTCGATCGGCGCGGTGAGGACCGTGTCGGCGAGTTGCTGCCGCGCGATGGCCAGCTCCGAGCGCCGCTGGACGAGGAGCGCCTGGCGGGTGCGGACCTCCTCGAGGGCGTCCTGGTAGCGCCCCTCGGCGACCTGCAGCGCCGCCTCGGCCGAGTCGAGCGCCGCCCGCGAGACGAGGCGCTGGTCCCAGAGGGCGGCCGTGCGATCGCGGGTGAGCCGGGCCTCCCTCAGCGTGGCCCTGGCCTGACGCACGAGGGCCGAGGCCTCCGGGTCGATGGTGTCGTCGGTGCCCTCGGCCGGCAGCCCGAGACGGGTGCGGGCCTGCTTGAGCGCGGCTTCGGCCTGCTCCACCCGGAGCCGGTAGTCGGTGGGATCGAGGCGTGCGACGAGCGAGCCGCGCTTGACGGGGCTGCCGAGGTCGACCGGGATCTCGGCGAGCATGCCGTCCACCTTGAAGGCGAGGACGACGCGCTCGTCGGCGGCGAGGGTGCCGGTCACCGGGACCAGGCGGGGAAGGGGCCGGGAGAGCGCGTGGGCGACCGAGACGGAACGGGTGGGGAGCGCCGCCACGGCCGACGGCGGGCCTCCCGGCGGGCGTGTCTCGCCCGCGGGCGCCCGAGGCGCCTCGCCCGAGCTGCATCCGGCGACGAGCGCGGCCACGGCGCCGAGCGCCGCGAACCAGGCCGTCGGCCGCCGTCGCCCCGTCCTCTCCCGCATCGTCAAAGAATAGCGCCTCCTCCGCGGCTCAGCGCCGGACTTCTCCGGTGAAGACGATCGCCTGGAGGTCACCCGCCGCCACCTGGACCGTGCCGAACTCGGTGACCCCCGCGCAGGTCAGGTCCCGGTCGACCCTGAGGCGCACCGTGTCGCCGCCGGTCGTCTCGATCGTGGCCTCGACGGAGCGTTCGGTCGGGGTGCCGAACCGGACGCGGCGGATCTTGTCGAAGCCGACCGTGAGCGTCGTGTCGCCACGCTTGCCGACGACGAAGATCTCGCCCCCGCAGGA
>DATCKS010000406.1:0-5793 GCA_036562265.1 Thermodesulfobacteriota bacterium
CGCGACCCGCAGGTCTGGAGCGCCCTCGGCCGCCTCCGGTACGACGCCGGCGACCTCGCCGCGGCCGAGAAGGCCTTCGCCCGCGCCGCCGCGCTCGGCGACGACGGGAAGCTCTGGTTCAACCTCGGCGTCGTGCGGCTCAGGCTCGACGACGAGCAGGGCGCCCGCGACGCGTTCGAGCGGGCCGCCAGACACCCCGACGTCCGGGCGCAGGCCCGCGAGCAACTCGAACACCTCCGCTAGCGGGGTCAGGCCTGTCCGTTTTCCAAGGGGTCAGGCCTTTCCATTTTCCAAGCGGAGGACCGATCCCGCTCTCACTAGGCGACGCGGGCGGACCGGGCCGGGCGATTCGAGGCGGTCGAACGACCTGCCGGCGTCGCACGGACGGGAAACCCCTGGTGGCGCCTCGCCCCGAGGCGCGCCGATGCTGCCTCGGCCGTCACCGTCCCGTCGCCACCCTCGACCGTTGAATACAATGAGGACGCGGCCGGCGTCGCCGTCAGGCGTCGAGCCGGCGGCTCGTCCCGCGGCGGGCATACGCCGGGATCGCACGGGAGGCGAACCGGACGGCGGCGCGGGCGTTGCTGTCGTGCCGCCTCTCGCCCGTCGAGGGCTGAGGGGAGGAGGGCCGTCGCGTGATCACCGTGGCCAACCGGATCTACGTGAACCCGGAGTACGCCGAGCGGTTCGAGGAGAACTTCCGCAACCGGGCGCGGCTCGTCGACGCGATGCCCGGCTTCGTGTCGAACCGCCTGCTCAGGCCGACCCGGGAAGGGGACCCGTACGTCGTCTTCACGACCTGGCGGTCGCGGGCCGACTTCGAGGCGTGGGTCGCCTCCGACGCCTTCACGAAGGGGCACGCGCGCTCCGGCACGCTGCCGAAGGAGGCGTTCGCCCGGCCGAACGTCCTCGAGGTGCACGAGGTCGTGCTCGACTCCGAGCGGCCGGACCTCGAGCCGGAAGGGAAGAGCGCGTAGGCGACCCGGGGGAGCGGAATGCTATCCTCGGGCATGCGACGTGCGGCCGCTCTCCTGCTCCTCGTCCTTGCCGCCGCGGGCTGCGCCGGCCGCGGCGCCGCTCCCGAGCCCGACGCCGACTCGGCGAACCGCCTCCTCGTGGGACTCGGCGTGGAGGGCGGCTCGGGACCCGACCGGAAGGTCTTCCGCGTCGGCGACCCGGTGACGCTCGTCCTCCTCGTCGAGAACCGCGGCGTGACGCCGGTGCGGCTCGTCCACCCGAGCGCGCAGCGCTACGACTTCACGGTGAGCCGCGAGGCGCACGAGGTGTGGCGGTGGTCGGTCGCGACCGGAGCGGTCTTCGCCCAGGCGCTTACGGAGGTCGAGCTTCCCCCTGGCGAGCGGCTCGTCCACCGCGAGGTCTGGCGCGGCACCGACACGGCGGGCCAGCCGGTGCCGCCCGGGCGGTACACCGTGCGCGGCGTCGTCCCGCTCACGTCACGGCGGCTCGTGAGCCCGCCCCTCGACATCACGCTCGAGCCGTAGTCCGCCCTCGCCCGTTCCTGCGCGGACAGGCGCCGATCCGCCCTAGCCCGTCTCGCGCGCGGCCACCATGAGCGCCAGCTCGTCGAGCGCGCGATCGAGCTGCGGATCGGCGCCTCCGCGGAAGGGGAGCGGCGCCTCGACCGTCACGTGCGGCTCGACGCCGCGTCCCTCGAGCCGGACGCCGTCGGCGAGGATGTCGGCCACGGCCAGGAGGAGGAGGGCGCTTCGGCCGATGGGGAAGGCGCGCGAGGCCAGCACGGCGCCCGCCGTGCGCGTGCCGACCAGTCGGGCGCGCCCCGCCCTGGCGAGCGACCAGGCGAGGAGCTCCTTGGCGCTTCGCGTCCCGCCGTCGACGAGCACGACCATCGGCCCGTCCCACCCCACGAAGAACGGCCGCCGCCGGCCGCGGCGGTCCACCGTCTCGATCCGGCCGACGCCGCTCCGCAGGAAGAGGTCGAGGTAGTCCTCGCTCCGCCCGCCGAAGCCGCCGCGCAGGTCGAGGACGAGCCCGTGGGCGCCGTCGAAACCGGCCAGCGCGTCCTCGAGCACCTGGAGGAAGCGCGGGTGGGTGAGCGCCCAGAGGCGAACGTATCCCGCCTCGCCCCGGCCGCCCGGCAACGGGATGCGGCGGACGCTCGCCTGCGTGGCGTCCAGGTAGGCGCGCTGGGCGCCCACCCGGCGCGGGACGACGTCCACGCGGCGCGTGGGGCCGCCCCGCTCCGACTGGACGGCAAGGGTCACCGGCTGGCCGGAGCGCCCCTCGAACGTCTCGACCGGATGGAAGTGACCGAGCAGGCGATCCCCCACCCGCAGCCCCGCCTTTGCCGCGGGGCCGCCGTCGAGGAGGTCGCGCACGAACGTCCCCTCCGGCGTCGCGACGGTGACCAGGCCGGCGTCGTCCCACTCGGGCGGCGGCGTGCGGAAGGCGTCGCGGAAGACGGCGCGCAGGAAGTAGTACTCCGGGTCGCGATCGGTGTAGAGCCGGGTGTGGGAACTCCGGAGTTCGCCGAGCATCTCGTTGACGACCTCGGCGAAGGCGGCGAGGTCGGGCGCCGCCGCGGCCCGCTCCGCGTAGCGCGTCCGCGCGGCGTCCCAGTCGACCCCTCGCATGCCGGGGTCGAAGAAGCGCTCGCGGGTGAGCCGCCAGACGGTCTCGAACTCGTCCGCCCACGGGCGCGCCTCCGCGGCGCGGGCGGCGGCCGCCTGCGCATCCGTCGGGGGCTGCGGCAGGGGGGACGCCGCGAGGAGGGCGGCGAGGAGGATGGGGACGAGAGGCGCGCGCATGGCCGCAGTCTGTCAGCCCCGCGCGGCCGTGGCAAGCCGCCGCGCGGGAGAGGGCCGTCCGGTCAGCAGAGCCATCCCCGTTCCCGGTACCAGGCGGCGGCGCGGGCGAGCCCCTCGTCGAGCGAGACCGTCGGCTCGTAGCCGAGCAGGCGCCTCGCCTTGCGGATGTCGAAGGCGCGGTCCTTCGTGAAGAAGTCGACGCGGCGGCGGTGGAGCGGCGGATCGATCCGCAGCGGCCGGCAGGCGACCTCGCAGAGGAGCCCCATCGCCCGCACCGGCGCCACGGGGACCCGCAGGCGGGGCACCGGCCGGCCGAGGACGGCGCTGATCCGGCGCACGAGGTCGTTGAGCGTGACGTACTCCGCTCCGCCGATCGTGAAGACCTCCCCGACTGCCCCGGGATGGACGCCGGCGATGGCGAGACCGCGCACGAGGTCGTCCACGTAGACCATGTGGTAGAGGCGGTCGCCGCGGCCGAGCATGAGGAAGCGGCCGCGGTCGATCAGCCGGAAGAGCTTGAGGAAGCGCGTATCGCCCGGCCCGTAGATCGCCGTTGGCCGGATCACGACGCCCGCGAGTCCGGTGCGGGCGAAGTGCTCCCGGGCGAGGATCTCGGCGTCCCGCTTCGACTCCTGGTAGTGGTCGCCGGGGCCGAACGGGGCCTCCTCGGTGGCGGGCGGCCGCCGGATGTGTCCCTGGACCCCCACCGTGCTCACGTGGACGAAGCGCCCTACCCCGGCTCGCGTGGCCGCCTCGAGCAGCTTGCGCGTCCCGCCCACGTTCACCTGCCAGAACCGCCGCCTCGGCACGCCCTCCGTGCGGTAGAGGGCGGCCACGTGGAAGACGACGTCGATGCCGGCCACGACGTCGTCGGCCGGCCGGTCGTCGCCGAGGTCGAGGTGGGCATGCTCGACGTCGAGGCCGGCCAGGGGGCGCAGGTCGGCGCCGGGACGCGTGAGGGCGCGCACCCGCCATCCCGTCGCGACGAGATATCGCACCAGGTGACTGCCGGTGAAACCGCTCGCTCCGGTCACGAGAGCGTTCATTCGCTCTACCTCCAGGCTGCCGCAGGGCTGGAAGCAGGAGCGATGCCGTCGGCTGGCGGGGATTCACGGGCCAGGCACCGCCGGCCGGAGCCGGCGGTGCCCGGTGGAACGACACGAGGGGTCGGTTAGCGGGAGGCGGCGGCCTTCGCGGCCTCGATGCCTGCTGGGATGGCCTCGCGCATGATCTCGACGATGCGGTCGATCTCCTGCTCGGTGGCGGTGAGGGGCGGCGCGAAGCAGATCACGTCGCGCACCGAGCGGCTGACGAGCCCGCGCGCCTTCATCTGCGCCTTGACGTGCTCGCCCACCTTCCAGGCGGCCGGGAAGTCGCCGCGCGTCGCCTTGTCCTTCACGATCTCGACCGCCGCGAGCAGCCCGTAACCTCCCCGGACGTCGCCCACCCATTCGAGGTCGGAGAGGCTCTTCAACCCCTCGTAGAGCCGGGTCCCGAGCTTCGCCGCCCGCTCGTCGAGACGCTCGGCCTCCATGATCTTCAGGTTGGCGAGGCCGACGGCGCAGCCGGTGGGGTGCCCGCTGTACGTGTAGGCGTGCATCCACCGGTCCTCCCACTTCACGTTCAGCATCGTCTCGTGGATCCGCTTGCTCACGATGATGCCGCCGAGCGGGAAGTAGCCCGACGTGACCCCCTTGGCGAACGAGACGATGTCCGGCTCGACGCCCCAGTGGCCCATGGCGAACCACTTGCCGGTGCGGCAGAAGCCGGTGATGACCTCGTCCGCGATGAGGAGGACGTCGTACTTGTCGCAGATCGCGCGCACCCGCGGCCAGTAGTCGGGCGGCGGCACGATGACGCCGCCCGCCCCCTGGATCGGCTCGCCGATGACCGCCGCGACCGTCTCGGGGCCCTGCTCGAGGATCAGCTTCTCGATCGCCTCGGCGGCGAGGCGGCCCACCTGGTCGAAGGGGGGGTACCCCTCGTAGCGGTACGGGTAGGGCGCCGGCGCGTGGAAGAAGCCCGGCATGCGCGGCTCGAACATCTTCCAGTAGGCGGCAAGCCCGGTCGCGCTCATGGCGCCGAAGGTGATGCCGTGGTAGCCGAACGTGCGGGCGATGAACTTCGTCTTGTTCGGGTTGCCGCGCGCCTTGTGGTAGAAGCGGGCCGTCTTGAGGGCGCTCTCGTTCGACTCCGCGCCGCCGCTCGTGAAGAAGACCGCGGCCGAGGAGGGGTAGGCGTGCTCGACGATCTTCGCCGCGAGTTCGATGGCGGGGACGTTCGACGAGCCGGTGTAGCAGCTCGCGTACTCGAGCGAGGTCATCTGCGCGTAGGCCGCATCGGCCAGTTCGCGACGGCCATGCCCGATGTTGACGTTCCAGAGGCACGAGAGGCCGTCGATGTAGCGCGTCCCCGAGGCGTCGATCAGGGTCGCGCCCTCGCCCTTGACGAAGATGATGGGGTCCTGGTGGTCCTCCGGGTGGAGCAGGGGGTGGATCAGGTGCTTCCGGTCGGCCTCGAGGAGTTCCTTCACGTCCGGCCGGGGATAGAGCGTGCTGACGGCCATCGCGACTCTCGCCTCCTCCGAAATCGCTGATGCCGACGACTGTACCGCTTCCGATCGAAGGGCGCCAACCGGGGCGGGGAGAGCCGTCCCGGGGCGAAACGGGGCCGGCTAGCCGCGACGTGCCGTCCGCAGCGTAGAATGGAGCATGGACTCCTTCTCCTGGGTGATCGAACGGTGCCTCGGCGGCATGGCCAGGCCGGGCCGGCACGCGCCGCTCGATGAGGACCTCAGGGCGCTCGGTCGAGCCGGGGTGACCGCCATCGTGTCGCTCCTCGAAGAGCCCGACCTCCTCGAGGCCTACCGTGCGGCCGGATTCCGCGCGCTCGAGATCCCGATGCGCAACTTCGGCGCCCCGTCGCTCGCACAGATCGAGGCGTTCTGCGCCTTCGTCGACGACGAGGCGTCGAGGGGCGGCGCCGTGGCCGTGCACTGCCAGTACGG
>DATCKS010000409.1:0-2811 GCA_036562265.1 Thermodesulfobacteriota bacterium
CTGATGGGCGCCACCGATCCGGCCAAGGCCGCGCCGGGGACCATCCGCAAGGACTTCGCCGACGACGTCGAGCACAACATCGTCCACGGCTCCGACGGGCCCGACACCGCGAAGACCGAGATCGCCTACTTCTTCGCCGAGACCGAGATCCACAGCTACGAGCGGCGGTAGGACCGCGGCGGCATCGACGCGCCGCGTGAAGGCCATCACGAGCTATCCGGTCACGGCCGACTTCGCCCCCTGCGTGAACAACGTGGGAGCCGACGACGGCCCGGCGGACCTCGACAGCGGTCACGGCACGCACGTCGCCGGCTCCGTGGTCGGCAGCGGCGCCGGCAGCATCGGCCTCCCCGGGCTGGCGGGTCCCATCCGGGGCCTCGCGCACCAGGCACGGCTCGTCTTCCAGGCGGTCGAGCAGGCGATGGACTGGAAGGACCCGGACGACGCCCGGGACCGCGAAGACCTGCATCACCGTCGGCGCCTCGGAGAACCGGCGCCTCGAGTTCGACCGGCAGACCTACGGCCGCTGGTGGCCGCAGGACTATCCGGTGGCGCCGTTCTGGACCGACCCCATGGCCGACGACCCCGACCAGGTGGCGGCCTTCTCGAGCCGCGGCCCGACGCGCGACCACCGCATCAAGCCCGACCTGTTCGCGCCCGGGACGTTCGTCCTCTCGACGCGCTCCACGCGCATCGCCCGCCCCTCGGCCGCGCTCGTGAAGGCGGCGCTCGTGGCCGGGGCAACGCGCCTGCCGGGCTACGCCGCGCCAGCCGATCTGTTCGACCCGCACCGGGGGTTCGGCCGGGTGAACCTCGACGCCGTCCTCGCGCTTCCCGCGCCGGCAACGGCGCGCTTCCTCGACGCGTCGGCCGGGCTTGAGGACCGGGGAGTCGCGCGGGGTGACGGTCGAGGTGCGCTCGGGCCGGCCGCCCGAGTTCGACGCGCGCAACAACGTCGAGGTGGTGCAGGTGGCGGCGCCCGAGCCGGGCCGCTGGACGATCGAGGTCGTCGGCTCGAACGTGCCGGAGGGGCCACAGCCCCATGCGCTCGTCGTCCTCGGGGACCTCGGCGCCGATTGACACCGCCCCCGGCGGCGGGTACCCTCTTCTGGTTCGAAATCTCCTCACCGGATGCGGACTTGAGCACATCGGCCACGCGCAAGACGGACCTCAAGTCGCTCACGCTCGACGAGCTCAGGGACTTCCTGCGGCCGTTCGACAAGGCGGCCTACCGGGCGAGCCAGCTCGTCAGGTGGATCTACGCCCACGGCGTGGCCGATTTCGACCGGATGACGAACCTCTCCAGGCGCTTCCGCGAGCAGCTCGCCGAGGTGGCCTACGTCTCGACGCTCGAGCCGTCCGTCACGCAGGTGTCCGAGGACGGCACGGTCAAGTTCGCGTTCAGGGTCCCGGGCGGGACGATCGAGAGCGTCATCATCCCGGACGAGGGGCGCCAGACGCTCTGCCTGTCGACGCAGGTCGGCTGCGCGCTCGCGTGCACCTTCTGCTACACGGGGAGCCTCGGCCTCACCCGGCACCTCACGACCGCCGAGATCGTGAACCAGATCTGCGCCGCCAACGACTGGCTCGTGGCGAACGGCCGGCCGAAGCTCACGAACCTCGTCTACATGGGGATGGGGGAGCCGCTCCACAACTACGAGCACACGGTGCGATCGATCAGGATCGCCACGCTGAGCGAGGGCCTGCAGTTCTCGCACCGCAAGATCACCGTGTCGACCTCGGGCCTGCTGCCCGAGATGGAGCGGCTCGTGCGCGACACGCAGGTCCACCTGGCGGTCTCGCTCCACGCCACGACCGACGCGACGCGCACCAGGCTCATGCCGATCAACCGGCGCTACCCGCTCGACGCGCTCCTCGACACCTGCCGGCGGCTGCCGCTCGGCGGTCGCCAGCGGATCACCTTCGAGTACATCCTCATTGCCGGCGTCAACGACTCCGAGGCCGACGCCAGAAGGCTCGCGGCCCTGTTGCGGGGGATTCCGTCCAAAGTGAACCTCATCGCCATGAACGAGCATCCGGCTTCGCCCTTCAAGGCGCCCGAGTACGCGCAGGTGCGCCGCTTCCAGGACATCCTCAAGGCGGCCGGCTACACGGTCTTCCTCCGCACGCGGCGCGGCGACGACATCGCGGCTGCCTGCGGTCAACTCGGCGCGCGCGCGCCCGAGGGGGTCGAGATCGACTCGCCCCTCGCCGGCCTGGCGGCCCGGGCGTGACGGCGCCGGTCATCGGCGTCATCGGCGGCAGCGGTCTCTACGACCTCGAGGGCCTCGAGGGGCGGGAGGAGATCCGGCTCGACACCCCCTTCGGGCCGCCGTCGGACGCCTTCATCGCCGGCACGTACCGGGGCGTGCGGCTCCTCTTCCTGCCGCGCCACGGCCGCGGCCACCGGCTCTTGCCGTCCGAGCTGCCGTTCCGGGCCAACATCTGGGGGATGCGCAAGCTCGGCGCCACGCACGTCATCTCGGTGTCGGCCGTGGGGTCGATGCGGGAGGACATTCACCCGGGCGACATCGTCATCGTCGACCAGTTCTTCGACCGGACGAAGGACCGCCCGGCGACCTTCTTCGGCAAGGGCGTCGTCGGACACGTCGGCTTCGCCGACCCGGTCTGCCCGGTCCTGGCCGGCGCCCTCTACGACGGGGCCGTGGCCGCTGGCGGCGTCACGGTCCACCGGGGCGGGACCTACATCTGCATCGAGGGCCCGCAGTTCTCGACCAGGGCCGAGTCGCGGATCTTCCGGCAGAGGGGCGTCGACGTCATCGGCATGACGAACCTCCCCGAAGCGAGGCT
>DATCKS010000417.1:0-4116 GCA_036562265.1 Thermodesulfobacteriota bacterium
GTGAGGGCTCTCGCGTGAAGCACGTCGTCCTCGGCACCGCCGGTCACATCGACCACGGCAAGTCCTCCCTCGTCCGCGCCCTGACCGGGATCGACCCCGACCGCCTCAAGGAGGAGAAGGCGCGCGGCATCACGATCGAACTCGGCTTCGGCCACCTCGACCTCCCCTCGGGGCTTCGGGTCGGCATCGTCGACGTGCCGGGCCACGAGCGCTTCGTGAAGACCATGGTGGCCGGCGCCGCGGGGGTCGACCTGGTGGCGCTCGTCGTCGCGGCCGACGAGGGGGTCATGCCCCAGACCCGGGAGCACCTCGACATCTGCCGCCTGCTCGAGGTGAAGAGCGGGCTCGTCGTGCTCACGAAGACCGACCTCGTCGATCGGGACTGGCTCGAGCTGGTCGTCGAGGACGTGCGCGACTTCGTCGCCGGCTCCTTCCTCGAGGGGGCGGCCATCGTTCCGGTCTCCTCCGTCACGAGGGCCGGCATCCCCGAGCTGATCGCCGAGATCGACCGCCTCGCCGCCGAGGTGCCGGGGCGCTCGCCGGACGGGCTCCTGCGCCTCCCCATCGACCGGGTCTTCTCGATGCGGGGCTTCGGAACGGTCGTGACCGGCACGCTCGTCGCCGGCCAGGTGGCCGTCGGCGACGTCGTCCAGATCCTCCCCTCCGGCCGCACGGCCAAGGTGCGCGGCCTCCAGGTGCACGGCGTCCCGGTCGAGCGCGCGCAGGCGGGCCTGCGCACCGCCGTCAACCTGCAGGGGGTCGAGGTGGCCGAGGTGCAACGGGGCGAGGTGCTGACGCCGCCCGGCGCGGTCACCCCGGCGCGGGTCGTGGACGCGCAGCTCCACCACCTGCGAGGCGCCCCGAGGCCGCTCAGGCACCGGGCGGTCGTGCGCCTCCACATCGGGACGGCCGACGTCCCGGCCGCCGTCCACCTTCTCGACCGGGACGAGCTGGCGCCGGGCGAGAGCGCCTTCGTGCAGCTCAGACTCGCCGAGCCGCTCGTCACGCTCGCGCGGGACCGCTTCGTCGTCCGGGCGTACTCCCCCACGTACACGATCGGCGGCGGAGAGGTGCTCGACCCCCACCCGCCGCGCGCGAAGCGCTTCAACGCCGCGGTCCTCGAGAGGATCCGCCGCCTCAAGGAGGGGTCCGAGGAGGAGCAGATCGCGCTGCACCTCCTGCGCGGCGGCGTGGCGGGGCGCTCGGTGTCCGAGCTGCACCAGCTCGTCCTCATCGGCGAGAAGAAGCTCTCGACCATCCTGCAGTCGCTGCTCACCCGGCGCGTGGCCGTCCAGTACGACAAGGAGGGCGGCCGGCTGGTCCACCGCGAGGTCTACGACCAGGTGGTCATGCGGGTGCGCGAGGTCCTCGCGCGCTACCACGCGCAGTTCCCGCTACGCGAGGGGATGGGCCGCGAGGAGCTGAAGGGCCGCCTGCCGCGCGGCACGCCCGAGAAGCTCTTCGCGCGCGTGCTGGCCGACCTCGGGCGCCCGGCCGCCCCCGGCGGAAGCCCGGAGGTCGTGGCCGAGCGCGACATCGTCCGGCTCGGCACCCACACCGTGTCGCTCGGCGGCGGCACCCAGGACCTGCGCGACCGCATCGAGGCCATCTACCGGGCGGCGGGCAGCGAGCCGCCGATCTGGCAGGAGCTGCTCGATCAGCTCAAGGCTCCCGAGAAGACGGTGCGGGAGGTGATCGACTACCTGGTGCGGCAGCGCGGGACGATCGTCAAGGTCAAGGACGGCTTCTACTTCCACAAGGAGGCGATCGACGCCATCCGGGCGAAGCTCGTCGACTTCATCCGGGCGAACGGCCCGGTCACGACGGCGCAGATCAAGGACCTCTGGGGCGTCTCCCGGAAGTTCCTGATCCCACTCTGCGAGTACTTCGACGCGACGCGCGTGACGATGCGCGTCGGCGAAACCCGCGTCCTGCGCGGCCAGGCGGCCGCCGCCCAGTCCCGGCCGGACGCGGCCTCCTGACGGGCCCGGCCACGGCCACGCGGCTTGCGCAGGCGTCGCACCCGGCTCCACCGCTGCCTACCGCCGTCCGGGCGCCTCCGCGAGCTGCCACTCGACCACCTTGCCCTCCACGATCCTGAGGTAGAGGCAGCCGGGGCCGGCCGCCGGGTCTCCCGGCCTGACGCGCGCGGTGCCGACGCGACCGACCCAGTAGGCCAGCCGGCGGTCCGACGCGAACGGCCCCCCTTCGGTGGGCGGGCAGTCGGGCTCGCCGAGGAGCGCCCAGACGTCGGCCTCGGGCATTGCCGCCAGGCGACCGGTCGCGAGGAGGCCCGGCACCATCAGGCCGCGCCGGCTCTCGACGTCGAGGCGTCCGGTCTCGGCGCGCCAGGCCACGGGGTCGAAGACGAGCGCCTTGCGGGGCGGCTCGCGCTGCATCGCCGACTGGCCGAAGATGACGAGGATGGGGGCGATCGACGAGAGGCCGACCACCACGGCGAGCGTGATCCACTTGCGGGCACGAGGTGACAGGGACTGCGGCACGGGGATGCTCCGTCAGGGGTTGAGGGCGCGGCAGGCCTCGGCGAGACCGGCGTCGCAGGCGGCCCGTGCGTCGGCGAGCGCCGCCGCCATGTCGCCTCGCCGCGCGTGAATCTGCGCGCGGATCTTGAGGAACCGCGGATCGCGCGGCGCCAGCTCCACCGCCTCGTTCGCGAACGCCAGCGCCTCGTCGAGCAGACCGTGATTGGCCGCGATGATGGCGCGGCTCGCGGCGTGCTCCGCCGCCTCCCCCGTGTACATCGGGCGGAAGCCGGCGGCGCCGAGGACCACGATGAGCAGGCCGAGCGCGAGGTACGCGAGCCGCGAGCGGGCCGGGCGGCGCATGTTCCGCTCGATCCAGGCGGTGCCGAGGAGGAAGCCGGCGACGAGGCCGCCCACGTGCGCGTACATGTTGATGATCGGGATGACGAGGCCGAGCGCCAGGTTGAGCAGCAGGACGGGGATGATCGACACCCGCGGGCGCCACCTCGGCCCCCCCTCGAGGGCGATCCGGCGGTACATCCGCCGCCGGGTGAGCTCGTCCGCCAGGAGGAGCCCGGCCAGGCCGAAGACGGCGCCCGACGCGCCGACGCCGAGCGTGTCCTGGACGAAGACGAGCGTGGCGAGCCCGGAGACGAGGCCCGAGACGAAGAAGAGGACGAGGTACCGCGGCACGCCGAGCGTCGGCTCGATGACCCGCCCGAGGAGGTAGAGCGAGAACCCGTTGGCGGCGAGGTGGACCGGCCCCGCGTGGAGGAAGACGGCCGTGAGGAGCCGCCACCACTCGCCGCGCCAGATGCTCGGCGCGTCCTGGGCGCCGAGCCGGTAGAGGACGTCAGGGTCCTGGCTCCCCTCGAGCCCCCCGCCCATCACGATGGACAGCACGAACGTGGCCACCATGACGGCAATGAGCGCCCTCGTGGCGGGTAGGACCGGGGCGCGGGGAGCGTACAGGACCACGGGCGCCCTCGGCGCGTGCGCTCGCCGCCCCCTAGAAGAGGGCGGCGAGGCTCCGGCGCGCGAGGTCGAGGAACCAGCCGGGGAGGATGCCCATCCAGAGCGTGAGGACGGCGGAGACGCCGACGGCGACCTGCATACCGGCCGGCGCGGGCTCGTCGAACGCCCGCTCCGGATCCCGGAAGTACATGACCACGAGCACGTAGAGGTAGTAGTAGAGCGACAGGGCGCTGTTGAGGACGCCGATCACCGCGAGCGAGACCTGGCCCGCGTCGACGGCCGCCCCGAAGAGGGCGAACTTCCCGACGAATCCGGCCGTGGGCGGGATGCCCCCCAGGGCGAGCATGAAGATCGCCATGGCGAGCGCGAGGAGCGGCCGGCGGCCGCCGAGCCCGGCGTAGGACGCGATGGCGTCGCCGGCGCTCCCGGCGCGGGTGAGGAGCGCGACGATGCCGAAGGCGCCGAGGTTCATGAACGCGTAGACGAGGAGGTAGAAGAGCGCGGCGCCGACGCCGCGCGGGCCCCCCGCCACGAAGCCGACCAGCACGTAGCCCGCGTGCGCGATGGACGAGTACGCGAGCATCCGCTTCATGTCGGTCTGGACGAGGGCGATGACGTTGCCCACCGTCATCGTGGCGACGGCGAGCCACCAGAGGAT
>DATCKS010000436.1:0-2006 GCA_036562265.1 Thermodesulfobacteriota bacterium
TCACCGCGCCGCCGCGATCCTCGTGGTGGTTCTCGTCGCCGGGATCGGGCTGGCTCCCCTGCTCGCCGTCCGGCTGGGCCGGCTGCCGCTCCCCGTGGTGACCGCCTCGCCGCAGATCCTGGCGGCCGAGCGTCGTCCCACCCGGCCCGAGGTGCTCGCCGCGGTGGTGCGGGCGGACGAGATCCTCGTGGGCTCGCTCACCGGCATCGCGATCGCGTCCGCGGTCTGTGTCGCGATGTTGACTCGGGCGGGTGGCATCGCCGCCCCACTGCTCGGTGGGCTCGTGGCCGTGGCGCTGCTGCTGCGGGCCCGCCTCTTCCCCGCGGTCGCGGCCCGGCTCCCGCTGTTGGTGGGCGGGCTGGTCGGGTTGGCCCTGACCGCCGCCGCGGTGGCCGCCGCCTCGGGCTCGGCCACGCGGCTGCTCGGCGTCGCGCTCGCGTTCACCGCGGTCGTCGCGCTGATCTCCACCGCGGCCACCGCCAGCCGGCGGCGGACGGGTCCGTCGCCCTACCTGGGGCGGCTCGCCGACATTCTCGACGTGGTGACCGTGGTGGCGCTCGCTCCCGTGGCCTGCGCCGTGCTGGACCTGTTCACCTGGGTCCGCGGCCTCGCCGGCTGACGCCGAGCCAGGTGGTCGCGCCGGTCGCGCCGGCGACCGGTCGAGGTGACCGCCGGTCGAGCGGGCGCGGGTTGACCTGCCGTGCGGTCGAGCTGACGCCTGGTCGAACGACCGGGCCGAACTACGAGGCGTGCTGGGCGGCGTGGCGTCGTTGGGAGGCGAGGATCTCGGCCTCGGCGGCGCGTCGACCGACCCAGGTGGCCCCCTCGACGCTCTTGCCCGGCTCCAGCTCCTTGTAGACGGCGAAGAAGTGCTGGATCTCGGCGAGGTCGAACGGCGACAGGTCGTCGATGTCGCGCAGGCGCTCCTGGCGCGGGTCCCCGGCCGGGACGCACAGCACCTTGTCGTCCCCGCCCTTCTCGTCGCGCATGCGGAACATCCCGATCGCCCGGCAGCGGATCAGGCACCCGGGGAAGGTGGGCTCCTGCACGAGGACGAGTGCGTCGAGGGGGTCCCCGTCGTCGCCGAGCGTGCCCTCGATGAAGCCGTAGTCGGCCGGGTACTGCGTGGCGGTGAACAGGGTCCGGTCCAGCCGGATGCGCCCGGTCGCGTGGTCGACCTCGTACTTGTTGCGCTGGCCCTTCGGGATCTCGACCGTGACGTCGAACTCGAGGCCGCCGGCCTCGAGGCTGTCGGCCGCGCCGGGCTCGACCCGCTCCGGTGACACCATGTGCTCGTCGCTCCTTGGCTTGCTCGCTGCGAGGCTGGGGCAACTCCTGGGCCGTCTCGGCCCCGCCCACTCGCTAGTCTCGCCTACGCTGCTGGCGGGACGGCGACAACCGCCGCGGTGCAAGGAGGGGTCGGTGGCACAACCCGAGACCGAGGACGGCCACAGCGGCGGTTCCGCGCCGGCCGACGACGTCGTGCGCCCGGCCGACGTGGTGCGGCCGGCCGATGTCGTGCGCCCGGGGACCGGTGTCGTACGCCCGGGCACGGGCGTCGTGCGACCGGGTACCGACGTCGTGCGGCCGAGCGGCACGTCCCCCGACGGTTCGGCGAAGGCGGTCGCCGCCGTGCCGGAGGCGCCCGAGAAGCCTCCGGAGCCGATCCACGTGGTCCTGCCGGTGATTCCCGTCAAGCCGGTCAAACAGGGCTTTCTGGACCGGCTCGTCGCGGGCAAGTCCGAAGCCGAGCGCGCGGCCGAGGAGGCCAAGCGCGCCGAGGAGGCCCGGCGCAAGGCCGAGGAGGAGCAGCGCAAGGCCGAGGAGAAGGCGCGGCGTAAGGCCGAGGAAGAGCAGCGGAAGGCCGAAGAGGAGCGCCGGAAGGCCGAGGAAGAGCGGCGCAAGGCCGAGGAGAAGGCCCGGCGGGCGGCGGAGGAGGCCCGGCGTAAGGCCGAGGAGGAGCAGCGCAAGGCGGAAGAGGAGCGGCGCAAGGCCGAGGAGAAGGC
>DATCKS010000432.1:0-3220 GCA_036562265.1 Thermodesulfobacteriota bacterium
CGGCGCGGCCGCGCCGGCCGGGAGCGGCTCGCGATCCGAGCAAGCCCCGTGCCAGGCCGGCCCGGGCCGGACGCCGCCTCCCGAGGGTATCACCGCAGGGCCGGTGCCGCGCGGCCGGCGCGGCAGCCCGCCGGGGTCCCGTGCGGCGGGCCCCCGGCGCGGCGGCCGGTGCGCGAAGGACGCCGCCCGCTAGACCCTGAACTGCCCGACCAGGCTGTTCAGCGTGTCGGCGAGACGGGTCAGCTCCTGCGTGGTGCGCGCGATCTCCTCGCTGCCCGCCGCCGTCTCCTTGGTCACCGTGCTGATGGTCCCCACGCTGGCGGCGACCCTGTCGCTCACGGTCGCCTGCTCCCGCGAGGCGGCGGCGACGACCTCGATCATGCGTGCGGTCTCCTCGACGGCGCTGTGCAGCTCCTGCAGCGCCTCGCCGGTCTCGGCCGCGAGCTTGCTGCCCGCCTCGACCTCGCGCACGACGGCCTGCATCGCCTCGGTCGCACGGCCGGTCTCGCTCTGGATCTCGCGGATCAGCTCGCCGATCTTGACCGTCGACTCGGCCGACTTCTCCGCGAGCTTGCGGATCTCCTCGGCGACGACCTCGAAGCCGCGGCCGTGCTCGCCCGCACGGGCCGCCTCGATGGCGGCGTTGAGCGCGAGCAGGTTCGTCTGGGCGGCGATGTCCTTGATGACCTCGACGATCTGCCCGATCTCCTGGCTGCGGGTGCCGAGCCCGCTCATCATGGCGGCCGAGGCCGAGACCGCCTGCTCGATCGTCGCCATGCCGGCCAGCGAGGCGCGCACGGTCTCGGCCCCCTTCCTGGCGCTGGCCGTCGCCCTGGCGCTGACGCCCTGGCTCTTCTGGGACGTGTCGTAGACCAGGTGGACCGAGTTGGCCAGCTCCTCGATCGCGCTGGCCGCCTCGGTGGTCTGCCGGGCCTGGTTCTCCGAGCCGGCCGCGAGCTGCTCGGTGGCGGCGGCGATCTGCTCGGACGCCGAGGCGACGCTCGCCGCCGACTCCTTGATGCGCCCGATGAGCCCCTTGAGCTGCGCGGCGGTCCGGTTGAGGGCCACCGAGAGGCGGCCCATCTCGTCCTCGCCCGAGTGCTCCACCTGGCGCGTGAAGTCGCCCTGCGCGAGGATCTGCGCGAAGGCCACGCCTTCGAGGACCGGCCGCGCGAGCTGGCGGGCGAAGAAGATGGCCGCGATCGAGACGGCGACGGCCGCGGCGAGCACGATGAGCATGACGACGCCGAAGAGCGTGTTGGCCGCCTCGAAGGCGACGCTCGTCGGCTGCACCGCGATCGCCGTCCACCCGAGCCCCTCGTAGTCCCGGGAGCCGTGCGAGATGGCGTAGCCGACGAGGAGTTCGCCGTCGGGCGTCTCCTCGACCCGCGCCCCTTCCTGGCCGGCCCGGGCCTGCGCGAGCGCCTCGAGCCCCTCGATGCTCTCCGACTTGACCGTGGCCTGCGTCGGCCGGGCGATCACCTTTCCGTCTTTCCCCACGATGAAGACCTCGACCGGCCGGCCGGCCGCCCGGGTCTCGGCGAGGAAGGCGTCGAGCGTCGAGACGACGAAGTCCCAGTCGAACCGGCTGCTGATCACGCCGGCGGGCTGCCCGGTGATGCCGTCGCGCACGGCGGTCGAGAAGAGGACCGCCCGGCCCTGGACCTCCGGGCTGTCCTGGACGTCCGCGACGTGGACCTCGCCCCGCATGGCGGCCAGGAACCACGGCTGGTTGGCGACGTTCACCCCCTGCAGGCGGGTCGCGATGGCCGGGTCGCTCGCGGCGACGGCCGTCCCGGTCGCGTCGAACAGGATGACGCCCGAGTAGACGCCGTAGGTGCGCGAGAGCTGGTCGAGGGCCTCGACCGCCTTGTCGTAGGTCTGGAACTTCAGGGCGCCCTTGAAGACCGCCTGCTCGGCCCACGCCTGGATGTCGCCCCAACGCGCGAAGAGGAGACGATCGAGGCCGTCGAGCGTCTGGGCGGCGGCCGACCCCAGCTCCTGGCCGATCGCCCGCTCGAGCGCGCGCCGCGCCCCGAAGTAGGCCATCAGGGCCACCGCGAGCATGCCCATCAGCGACAGCGAGAGGAACCGACTGAGGAGACGTGCGGTGAGCGTTCCGTTCACGAGTCGAGCGACACGAGCCAGCATGGATGTCTCTCCACAGGACTACCCCTCGTCGGGGGGCGCCTTCCCCACGAAGACGCCCCCGTCCCACCGTTACGTGTGTGCGCGATCCAGGGCGTCGAGGGCGCGGCCGATCTCCTCGCCGAGCCGGCCCACGGGCGCCACCACGTCCGCGAGACCGGCCCGGACGGCCGAGCCCGGCATGCCGTACACGACGGACGTCGACTCGTCCTGACAGAGCGCGATGCCGCCAGCGGCCTTGACGGCGGCAAGGCCGTCGGTCCCGTCGTTGCCCATCCCGGTGAGCACGACCGCCACGGTGCCCGCGCCGTAGACGCGCGCCACCGACTCGAAGAGGCGATTGACCGACGGCCTGAGCGTGATCGCCGCCGGCTCGTCCGAGACGCACAGGCGCGCCTCGAAGGCCCCCCTGCCGCGCGCGACCACCGTGAGGTGCCGGCCCCCCGGCGCGACGTAGACCCAGCCGGGCCGCACCGGCTCGCCGTCCTGCGCCTCCTTTGCCGGCAGGCCGGTCGAGTCCTCGAGGAGCCTGGCGAACGCCGCCGTGAAGTGCGCCGGCATGTGCTGGGCGACGAAGATCGGCACCTCGAGCGGCACGGGCAGCTTCCCGAGCACCACCTGCAAGGCCATCACGCCCCCCGTCGAGGCGCCGATGGCCACGCCGCAGCGGGGCGCCTGGCGCGGGACCCGGACCTCGGGCGGCCGCGACACGCGGTCGCGGCGAATCTCGATCGGCGGGCGGAGCGGTCGCCGGCGCGCGCCGGCCGCGGCCAGGACCTTCGCGATCAGCTCGTCGCGCAGCGCGCCGAGGCTCATCGACACCGAGCCGTCCGGCTTGGTCACGAAGTCGACGGCCCCCCGCGCGAGCGCCCGGAGCGTCACGTGCGCGCCGGCGGCGGTGCGCGCCGAGACCATCAGCACCGGCGTCGGGCGGCGCCGCATGATGGCCTCGAGCGTCGCCAGCCCGTCCTGGCCCGGCATCTCCACGTCGAGCGTCACCACGTCGGGCTCGAGCGCGAGGAGGCGGTCGAGCGCGGCGTCGCCGTCGGCCGCCTCGCCGACCACGACGACC
>DATCKS010000434.1:0-14060 GCA_036562265.1 Thermodesulfobacteriota bacterium
GCGGGCAAGCGCAAGAAGGTGGCCCTGACCGCCTGCATGCGCAAGCTGCTCATCATCCTCAATGCCATGGTCCGGACCGGCCGCCCCTGGCAGCCGGCCCTCTCACCGGCTTGACACCCAAGACAGATGCTGACCCCCGGGTGGGCTGCGGTATGCTCGGCCCCATGCCGCGAGCCGTACCGGCGCTCCTCGCGCCGCTCCGCTATGCCGACTTCCGCCGGCTCTGGCTCGGCACGATGATCTCTCACGCGGGCGACTGGATGGACACGGTCGCCCTCTCCTGGCTCGTGCTGGCCGTGGCCGGCACGCCGGTGGCGCTGGGCTGGCTCGCGCTGGCCCGCGGCGGGCCGATCCTCCTCTTCACGCTCGTGGGCGGCGCGGTGGCGGACCGGGTCGACCGCCGGCGGCTGGTGGTGGCGACGCAGGTGGCCGGCTTCGTGCTGGCGCTCGTGCTCGGCACCCTCGCGGTCGCGGGGTGGACGCCCCTCTGGCTCGTCCTGACCGTGGCGGCCGGTCGCGGCGTGGCGATGTCGTTCAACATCCCGGCGCGACAGTCGCTGGTGCCGGCGCTGGTGCCGCGGGAGGCGCTGGCGCCGGCGATCGCCCTCAACTCGGCGACCTTCAACACGATGCGCGCCATCGGCCCGGCGGCGGGCGGCCTCCTCCTGGCGGCGGCCGGCCCGGGGGTCGCCTTCCTGGCGAACGCGGCCTCCTACGTGCCGGCGATCGCCGCCACGCTCGCCATCAGGACCTCCGGCCGCGTGGCCGCGGGGCCGGTCCCGGGTCGCAGCCTCGCGGCCGAGATCGCGCAGGGCCTCGTGCACGTGGCGCGCACGCCGGCCCTGCGGGCGCCGCTCGCCCTCGTCCTCCTCCCGATGGTGCTCGGGCAGCCGTACATCTCGCTGCTCGCGGTCTTCGCCCGCGACGTCCTGGAGGCCGGCCCGGCCGGCTACGGCTTCCTCGTCGCCGCCTCGGCGCTCGGCTCCATCGTGGGCGCGCTCTACGTCGGTCACCGGGCCGACGCGCCGCGCGACCTCTGGCAAGTGCGCGCGATCCTGCTGCACGCGGTCTCGCTCGTCCTCTTCGCCGCCTCTGGAGTCTACGCGCTCTCGCTCGTGCTCGTGGTGCTGGTCGGCGCCACGTCGACCGCCGCGATCGCCCTTGCGGTGACCCGCCTGCAGGAGTCGGCCGACGACGCCATGCGGGGCCGGGTGATGAGCGTCTTCTTCCTGAACCGGGGCCTGGTCCCGCTCGGCACGATGGTCGGCGCGGCGGGCGCGGCGGCGGTCGGGGCGCCGCTGGCGCTGGCGGCGATGGGCGTGCTGATGGGGGCGCTCGTGCTACCGGTTCGACGAGCGGCCGGGCCTGGCGTACGCGACGAGGGAGAGGACGGTCACGAGGAGGGCGGCGGCGAGGACCAGACCGGGCGGAAGGTCGCCGTAGAGGACCGGCTCGAGCATCCGGGCGAGGAAGCCGCGATCGTCGACGGGCTGGCCGGCCAGACGGCGGAAGTAGTCCTCGACGTAGGTGAGCGGGCAGACCCAACGGAAGGCGGCCACGGCCACCGCGTAGGCCAGCGCGGCCAGGTGGAGTCGGCGCAGCCACGGCCGGCCCCGGGCGACGAGGGCGCCGAAGGCGACGAAGACGAGGAACGCGGCGTGCGCCACGAGCGCCAGGTCGGCGAGCACCGCGTAGAGGGTCGTCATCGCGAGGGATCGTAGCGCGGTACACTCGGCGCATGGCGACGGTTGCCGAGGTCGTCGTACGCTGCCTCGTGCAGGAAGGGGTCGAGTACGTCTTCGGCGTCCCCGGCGAGGAGAACCTCGACCTGGTGGACGCGCTGGCCGCCTCCCCGATCCGCATGGTCACGACGCGGCACGAGCAGGGAGCGGCTTTCATGGCGGACGTCTACGGCCGCCTCACGGGCCGCGCCGGCGTCTGCCTGGCCACGCTCGGCCCCGGCGCGACGAACCTCGTCACCGGCGTGGCCGACGCCAACATGGACCACGCGCCGCTCGTGGCGATCACGGGACAGGCGTCGCTCGACCGGATGCACAAGGAGAGCCACCAGTACCTCGACCTGGTGACGCTCTTCCACCCGATCACGAAGTGGAACGCCCAGATCCGGACGCCGGTCATGACGACGGAGGCGATCCGGAAGGCGTTCAAGCTCGCGCAGACCGAGCGGCCCGGCGCCACGCACGTGGACCTCCCCGAGGACGTGGCGAAGATGGCGGTCGAGCCGGGGGACGACCGCCCGCTGTTCGTCCAGCACCCGGTCCTGCCGGAGCCGACCCCGGCGCAGGTCGCGCGCGCGGCCCGCGTCCTCGACGACGCGAAGCGCCCGCTCATCCTGGCCGGCCACGGCGTCGTGCGGGGCCGGGCGTCGGACGCGCTCCGCCGCTTCGCGGAGCGGACCGGGATCCCGGTCGTGACCACCTTCATGGGCAAGGGGACCCTCCCCGCCTCGCACCCGCTGCACGTCGGCGCCATCGGCATCCCGGGAGACGACTACATCGCGAGGGCGCTCGCCGAGGAGGCCGACCTCGTCGTCGCGGTCGGCTACGACCTGGTCGAGATCGCGCCGTCCAGGTGGAACCCGCGGCGCGACCGGACGATCCTGCACGTGAACGCCATGCCGGCCGAGGTGGACGCCGACTACATCGTGGCGGTGGGGCTGGTGGGCGACCTCACGGCCGCGCTCGACGAACTGGGGAGGGCGGCCCGGCCGCGGCAGGCGGGTGCGTTCGACGCCCTCGTCGGGAAGGCGCGCGCCGAACTCGGCGAGGAGGCCGACGACCCGGCCTTCCCGATGAAGCCGGCGCGCGTCGTGGCCGACCTGCGACGCGCCCTCGGGCCGGACGACATCGTCGTGTCGGACGTCGGCGTCCACAAGCTCTGGCTCGGCCGCCGCTACCCCTGCGAGCGTCCCAACACCTGCATCATCTCGAACGGCTTCGCCGCCATGGGCATCGCGGTGCCGGGCGCCGTGGCGGCGAAGCTGGCCCTGCCCGAGCGCACCGTCGTCGCGGCCACCGGCGACGGCGGCTTCCTCATGAACTCCCAGGAACTCGAGACGGCGGTGCGGATCGGCACGCCGATCGTCGTCGTCGTCTTCGACGACCGGACCTTCGGTCTGATCCGCTACAAGCAGGAGCGGCTGTTCGGCCGCAGCGCCGCGGTCGACTTCTCGAATCCGGACTTCGTCCGTTACGCGGAGAGCTTCGGCGCGAAGGGCTACCGGGTCGAATCGGCGGAGGCGCTCCTGCCGACCCTGCGCGAGGCGATCGCGAGCCGGACGGTCGCCGTCGTCGCCTGCCCGGTCGACTACCGCTACAACGCGGCCCTCGCCCGCTAGCGCCGGTCGTCGGCCAGGAGGCCGTCTGGCCCCTCGATCCGCTCCTCGGCCAGCGCGGTGGTCACGCCGTAGACGGCGTGCGCCGCGATCATCGTCGCGGTCGTCGGCGCGCTCTCCTCGCCGTCCGGGCCGCGGTAGATCCGCAGGGCGGGGAGCAGGCCGAGGTAGCTGCCGGCCCAGACGAGGCCGCCGAAGAGGAGGCCCGACGCGACCGGCGAGGCGGGCAGGGCCCGCCGCGCGAGCGCGTAGAGCGCGCCGCAGGCGGCGCCGTAGGCGAAGTGCGCCGCGACCCAGGACGCCTCGAAGGCCTCACCGGAGAGCGCCTCCTCCACCCCCGAGCGCCTGGCGATGCGCTCGGTGATCCGCCGGGGCGGCGGCGGCCCCATGAGCCCGGCCGTGCGCGAGAGAACGAGCAAGGCCGACATCGCCGTCGTCCCGATCACGCCGGCCACCGCGCCGTCGAGGAGCCTCGTCATGGTCACCCCCGGCACGTCCCCTGCCCCGGCCGTGCCGATCGCGTGGCAACCGCCCCCCTGCGGTGTCAATCGTCACGCCCGAGGGGCCCGCTTGGTGCGGCACCTACCAGGGATCGAACCGTTCGGCAGGCGAAGCGAGGACCCGGCGCCGCGGCCGCCGGCGGCGTACGCGCTGGTCCGGCGCCCCGCCGGGCCGGGCACAGCGACAGGAGGCACGTATGCTACGACCCGCCACGGAGTATCGGGGCCTGTCGATCGCGGCGAAGGACGGCGCCATCGGGCACGTGGACGATCTCTTCTTCGACGACGAGAGCTGGACGATCCGCTACGTCGTCGTCGATACGGGGACGCTCCTGCGAGGGCGAGAGGTGCTGATCTCGCCCATGGCCGTGACCGGCATCGACTGGTCGAAGCGCGAGATCGGGCTCGCGCTGACGCGCGAGCAGATCGAGAACGCCCCCGGTATCGACACCGACCGGCCGGTCTCGCGCCAGGAGCAGCTCAAGCAGGAGGCGATCTACCACAACTACTTCGGCTGGCGATACTACTGGGGCGGTCCCGGGCTCTGGGGCGACTCCGCGATCCCGACGCCGGTCCCGCCGGCCGCGCCGGGCGGCCACCCGGGCGCGACGCGGCCCGAGGACGAGGTCATCGAGGCGGCCGAGCAGATGCAGATGGGCGACCCGCACCTGCGCAGCGTCGACGAGGTCCTCGGCTACCACATCGAGGCGACCGACGGCGACATCGGCCACGTCGAGGACTTCCTCGTGGACGAGTCGAGCTGGGCCATCCGGTACATGGTCGTCGACACGAGGAACTGGTGGCCCGGCAAGAAGACGCTCGTCGCGCCCGAGTGGATCGAGAGCATCCGGTGGAACGACTCCCGCGTCCGCGTCGACCTCTCGCGGGAGGCGATCCGGCAGGCTCCCGAGTACGACCCGAACGCCCCGCTCTCTCGCGACTACGAGACGCGGCTCTACGCGGCGTACGGCCGCACGGTCTACTGGGTCGAGGAGGGACGGCTGCGGCGGCGCCGGCGGGCGTGATCGGGTGCTGGTGTGAGAGGGAGGCCGCCATGAAGGCCAGAGTGCTCCACGAGGCCGGCGAGCGGACGTTCGCGGTCGTCTTCGACACGGACGACGAGGTGATCGGGGGCCTCCTCGACTTCGCCCGGAGGTGGAAGGTCACCGCCGCTCGCTTCACGGCCATCGGCGCCTTCCGCCGCGTGACGCTCGGCTACTTCGAGTGGGAGCGGAAGGACTACCGCAAGATCCCGATCGAGGAGCAGGTCGAGGTGCTCACGCTGGCCGGCGACATCGCGCACGCGGGCGGCCGCCCCGCCGTGCACGCCCACGTGGTCGTCGGGAAGGCCGACGGCACGGCCCATGGCGGCCACCTCCTCGAGGCGCACGTGCGGCCGACCCTCGAGGTGATGCTGGTCGAGTCGCCGGCGCACCTCGTCCGGGTGCACGACGACGCCACCGGGCTCGCCCTCATCCGGCTCTAGGGGGGCCGCGGCCAGCGAGCGCCGACCGTCCCGCTCGCGGCCCCCGACTCCGCGATCGCAACGGACCCGGCGCTCGACCAGTGGGGCGTCGTCCCGGCGTCCGGGAGCCGTCCTTCGGCGCGGGCAGCCGGGTCGTCCTCAGCCGTCCCATGCCGCCGCGCGTCGTTGGCGCCCCGATGGGCCATCCTCCCCTCCCCCTCTCCCCGATCTCGGCGGGATAGGCGCTCCACGGTCGATGACCGGTCGGCGCCTCGGGCGGCCTCCCCGTGGAGGCCGGCCGTGCCGGGGCGCCGGCGCGTCCGCTATGATCGAGCGGTCGGCCGATCGGGAACCAAACGGTGGGTGTCGCCGCTTGTGCACATCGAGGCCACGGCGGCCGGCCCCCGGCCCCCGTGGTCCCGACGACACCATGGACCGCTGACCGCGGCGATGCCGCGTTTGCGAGGAGGACGCACCGTGTACGACACCCGCAACCCCGAGCCGCCGTCGGGCGAACTGTCACGCCGGACGTTCGTCGCCACGTCGATCGTCGCCGGGTTCGCCATGGCCGTGCAGCCCGTTTCCGCGCAGACCATGATCGTCACCGACACCCAGGGCCTCGACGCCGGCGAGGTGCGGATCCCCGTCCGGGACGGGACCATGGCGGCCTACCGCGCCATGCCGGCCTCCGGGACGCGGTTCCCGGTCGTGCTCGTCATCTCCGAGATCTTCGGGGTCCACCAGTACATCCAGGACACCTGCCGCAGGCTCGCGAAGCGCGGGTACTGCGCCGTCGCGCCGGCCCTCTACGCGAAGTACGGCGACGTGTCCACGTTGCCCGACGCCCAGACGATCATCCGCGAGGTCGTGTCGAAGGCCTCCGACGAGGAGATCGCGAGCTACCTCGACTCGACCCTCGCGTGGGCCGGCCAGGAGAGCAAGGCCGACCTCGCGAGGGCCGGCATCACCGGCTTCTGCTGGGGCGGCCGGGTCACCTGGATGTACGCGGCCCACAACCCGAGCCTCAAGGCCGGCGTCGCCTGGTACGGCCGGCTCACCCAGGGCTTCCATCCGGGCAGCAAGAACCCGATCGACATCGCGGCGAGCCTCACGGTGCCGGTCCTCGGCCTCTACGGCGGCGCCGACACCGGCATCCCGCTGTCCGACGTCGAGAAGATGCAGGCCGAACTGGCGAAGGGGTCGAGCGGCTCGCAGATCCACGTGTACCCGGACGCGCCGCACGCCTTCCACGCCGACTATCGCCCCACCTACCGGAAGGAGGCGGCCGAGGACGGCTGGGCGCGGATGCTCGACTGGTTCAAGCGCCACGGCGTGGCGTAGGCTGCGCGGCGGGAGGCCGGCGCCGGCGCGCCGGCCTCCCCGCCGGCGGCCGTCATGGCCCCCCTTTCGTCGATCAGGGCCGCTCCGCCCGCACCTTGTCGAGCGCGCCCGGCGTGAACAGGAGGTCGAGTGCCGTCTGCGCGAGGAGCGTCGCGCCGGCGCGGATCATCGCCTTCGCGCGCGGCGAGGCGGCCGCGGCGGCGAAGGCGGGCGTGTGGAGGCTCGTCCCCAGGTCGGCCACCTCGAGGTAGGCGTGCAGGCCGGGGATCCGCTGGCTCACGTTGCCGAAGTCGGTCGATCCGGCCATCTCACCACCCCGCGGCCCCTCGGCGAGCCCGAGCGCCTCGAGATTCCCGCGAAAGAGCGCCGACAGCGTCGGGTACTCGCGCACCGGTTCGTACGGGTACCCGGTCGTCTCGGTCGTCATGCGGCAGCCGGTGGCCGTGGCCGCCCCCTCCGCGACGGCGAGGACCCGCCGGTGCAACTCCCGGACGTAGGCCGGGTCGAGCGCCCTCACGTAGAACTCGGCCTCGGTGTAGTCGGGGATGATGTTGGGCTTGTCGCCGCCGCGGGTGATCACGCCGTGGATGCGGGCGTCGCCGGTGATCTGCTGGCGCATGAGGCCTATGCCGGTGAAGAGGAGGATCATGGCGTCGAGGGCGTTCACGCCGAGGTGCGGCGCCCCCGCCGCGTGCGCGTTCCTGCCGTGGAAGGCGACCTTGAAGGGGATCAGGCCGAGCGCCGGGGCCCACGCGGCGGTGCGGTCCCAGGGGTGGATCATCATGGCGGCGTCGATGCCGTCGAAGACCCCGGCGTCGAGGAGCGCCTGCTTGCCGCCGCCGCCCTCCTCGGCCGGCGTCCCGAGGACGATCACGCGACCCGCCTCCGGCGGTACGAGGTCGCGGCAGGCAAGCCCGGCGCCGACCGCGATGGTCGCGATGAGGTTGTGCCCGCAGGCGTGACCGATCTTCGGGAGCGCGTCGTACTCCGCCAGCATCGCGACCGTCGGCGCCCCCGGCTTCGCCGGACCGGTCTCGGCGAGGAAGGCCGTTGCCACCCCGCCGACGCCCTGGGTCACGCGGAAGCCGCGCGCGGCGAGGAACTCCCCGAGCCAGGCGGCCGCCTGGCGCTCCTCGTAGCCGAGTTCGGGGTTCGCATGGATCCGGTCGGCCAGCTGCTCGAGTTCGGGACCGGCAGCCTCGACCGCCGCCTTCGCCTTCGCCTTCCGTGTCGAGAGATCCGCCATGCGCATCACTCCTTCTTCCTGGCGACGAAGCGGAAGTCGCAGTGGGACGCCCCCTGCATCAGTGTCCGGGTACGGGTGAGCGTCACGTCCGGATTGAAGCCCTCGATGAGCGCGAAGTCGCGGCTGCACGACAGAACGTCGCCCAGCTCCGGGATGCCGAGCGCGCGGTACATCTCGGCGTATCGGCAGCGCGTCACGTCGAAGGCGAGCCGCTCGTCCGTTTGCTCGTGCACCGTCATCCGGTAGGCGTCCCCCCGTTTCCAGTCGTCGAGCGCCTCGGCGAACCTCGAGAGGGAGTTGCCGCCCATCCGCCGCGCGAGCTGCCGCCCCTGCTCGCGCGCGACCTCGGTGATCACCCGCCGCACGATGCCGATCACGCGCTCGCGCCCGAACTCCGCGCCGAGCGCCTCGATCACCGGCGCGAGGATCCGCGCCTCGACCTCTCGCCGCGTCAGCACCCCGATCCGCTCGTTCAGGGTATCCGGGAGCCCCTCCGCCATCGTCTCCTCCCCGGGTCGCGCCTCGACCCTCTCCCCACCCTTCGCTATTCCGCGGTCCAGCCGCCGTCGACGTAGAGCGTCTGACCGGTGATGTACGACGCCAGGTCGGACGCGAGAAAGAGGACCGGCCAGGCGATCTCGGCCGGCTCGGCGACCCGCCCGAGCGGTGTCCGCGCGCGCACCTCGTCGAGGAAGCCCGGACGCGCGAAGACCGGCTCGACGAGCGGCGTCCGGACGTAACCGGGGGCAACCGCGTTCACCCGCACGCCGTGGGGCGCCCACTCGAGCGCCAGGACCCGCGTGATCTGGTCCACCCCCGCCTTGGTCGCCCCGTAGGCCGCCATCTCCCGCCGGCCGACACGGCCGGCGATCGAGCCGATGGAGACGACCGCACCCGACCGACGCGCGACCATGTGGCGGCCGACGGCCCGCGTGAGGAAGAAGAGCCCCCTGAGGTTGGTGGCGAAGAGTCGGTCCCAGACCGCCTCGGTCGCCGCGAGGGCCGGCTCGCGTGCGCTGGTCCCGGCGTTGTTCACGAGGACGTCGATGCGACCGTGCCGTGCCGCGACGGCGTCCGCGAAGCCCGCGGCAGCGCCGGTGTCCGCAACGTCGAGGGCAACCGTCTCGGCGCGCCCGCCCGCCTCCTCCACCGCATGCGCCACCTCGGCGAGCGGGGCCGGGTCCCGCGCCGTGAGCACCACCGTGGCTCCCGCCGCGCCGAAGGCTCTCGCCACCGCCTCGCCGATGCCGCGGGAGGCGCCGGTCACGACCGCCACCTTCCCGCGGAAGTCGAGCGACGGGTGGCGCTCGGCTGCCCTGCGGTCCACGGCCGGCCTGCGGCTCACGGCCGTCTCCGCTTGCCGGTGAAGAGCGGGTAGAGCCCCTGCGGCAGGAAGAAGATCAGGGCCACGTAGGTGAGGCCGACGAAGATGAGCCAGGAGCGGAAGATCTCGCTCAGCACCTCGCGCGCCGCGATGACGAGGCTCGCCCCGAGGACGGGCCCCACGAGCGTCCCGGTCCCCCCGAGGACCGCGTACAGCACGGCGTCGCCGGAGAGCGCCCACCCGACGTTCTCCGGGGAGGCGATCTTCTCGTGCCAGGCGGTCACGACCCCGGCCAGACCGGCCACCGCGCCGGACACGCCGAAGGCGACCGTCTTGTAGGCCTCCACGCGGTACCCGGCGAACCGAATCCGGACCTCGTTCTCGCGGATCCCCTCGAGCACCCGCCCGAACGGCGTGCGCGTCAACGCCGAGAGGCCGAGGTAGGCGAGGACGAGCAGGACGAGGACCACGTAATAGAGCGTCGTCTGGTCGTCGAGCGCGAGGCCGAGCATCGGCGCCACGCGCACGCCGTTCAGCCCGTTGTCGCCGCCGGTGAGGCCACCCGGGTCTGACAGGACGAGGAGGAAGATCGCCTCGGCGAAGGCAAAGGTCACCAGGAAGACCGCCACCGACCCCACGCGCGCGGCGAAGAAGCCGACGACGAGGCCGAGCAGCGCGGCGGCGCCGACGCCGAGCACGAGGCCGACGGGCGCCGAGGTGACGCCGCCCTTGACGACCAGCATCGCGGCGACGTACGCGCCGGTGCCGAAGAAGGCCGCGTGGCCGAAGGAGAAGAGGCCCACGAAGCCGTTGAGGAAGTCCCAGGCCATCGCGTAGAGCCCCATGAGCATCATCCGGACGACGACGTGCTCGTAGTACGTGGCACTCCCGGTCGCCGACAGGAGCGGCGGGAGCGCGGCCGTGGCCGCCACCGCGGCGACCCCGACCAGGCGGCGCGCCGTCACTTGAGGATCCCCGCGCGGCCGAAGAGGCCGAGCGGCCGGAAGACCAGTACGGCGATCATGGCCGCGAAGGCGAGGATCGTGCCGGCGGTCCCGGACAGGTAGGCCACCCCGAAGGCCGTGACCTGCCCCACGAGGATGCCCGCCACCACCACCCCCGCGAGGCTGCCGAGGCCCCCGAGGATGACCACGACGAAGAGGATCATGAGCAGGTCGAAGCACATGGTCGGGTAGACGGAGAGGATGGGACCCGCCAGCACGCCGGCCACGCCGGCGACGCCGGTGCCGAGGGCGAAGACGAGGGAGTTCACGCGGGGCGCATTGGTCCCCATCGCCTGCGACACCTCGCTGTCGAGGGCGATCGACTGGACGATGATCCCGAGCGTGGTGCGGTGGAACGCCAGGGCCAGCCCGCCCATGAGCGCCGCCGTGAACGCCATGACGAAGAGCCAGTAGGTCGGGTAGACGATCGGACCGATCGTGATCAGGCCGGTGAGCCCGTCCGGGATGTCGGAGGTCCGGGGCACCGGCCCCCAGATGAGCTTGGCCACTTCCGAGGCCACGATGGCGACGCCGAGGGTCACCACGAGGACCTGCATCCCGTCGCGCTTCCACCGGACGAGCGGTCGGATGGCGGCGACCTCGAGCAGGAGCCCGAGCGCGGCGTTCACCGCGAAGGCCACGACGAGCGTGAGCGGGAACCCGAGCGTCGGCGTGAGCCCGATGCCGAGGTAGGCGCCGAGCATGTAGAAGACGCCGTGGGCGACGTTGACGATGCCCTGCAGCCCGAAGACGATCGTCAGCCCCGCGGCCAGCAGGATGTAGATCGCCCCGATGGTGAGGCCGTTGAGCACCTGGAGGACGATGGCCACGACAGCGCCTCCTACACGTCCACGCCGAGGTAGCGCCCGAGGAGCGCCGAATCGGCCTCGAGGTCGCCGATGTCGCCGGCAGCCACGATCCGCCCCTTCTCGAGCACGTAGCCGCGGTCGGCCACGGCGAACGCGGTGCGCACGTTCTGCTCCACGAGGAGGATGGTGAGCCCCTGCCCCTTGAGGGTGCCGAGCGCCTCCACGATCGTCTCGACCACGCGCGGCGCGATCCCCTCGGTCGGTTCGTCGAGGACGATCAGCTCGTCGCCGCCGACGAGGGCCCGCGCGATGGCGACCATCTGCTGCTCGCCCCCGGAGAGGCTGCCGGCCTGTTGGTGGCGGCGCTCGGCGAGCACGGGGAAGAGCGCGAAGACCCGATCGAGCTGAGCCGACCAGTCGAGCCTCCCCCTGGCCTTGTTGGCGAACGGGATGCGGAGGTTCTGGAGGACCGTGAGCGGGCCGAAGAGCTGACGCCCCTCGGGCGAGTAGCCGAGGCCGAGCCGGGCGATCTCGTGCGGCGGCCGCCGGGTGATGTCCTCCCCCTTGAACGTGATGGTCCCCGACCGGGCGGGGTTGAGCCCCGTGATGGCCCGCAGCGTCGTCGTCTTGCCCATGCCGTTGCGGCCGAGGAGGGCGACCGCCTCGCCCCGGCGGACCTCGAGCGTCACCTCGAAGAGGACCGTCGTGTCGCCGTAGCCGGCGCTGACCCGATCGAGGCTCAGCATCGCGCTCATGCCTGGCCCCCGCCGAGGTAGACGGCCTGCACGTCGGGGTTCGCCCGGATCGCGTCCGGCGGACCTTCCGCAAGGACCTCGCCGCGGTGGAGGACGGTGACCCGGTCCGAGATGGACATGACGACCTGCATGTCGTGCTCGACGATCACGAGTGTGATCGCCGGGGCAAGCCCACGAAGGATCGCCGCGGTCCGCCGCGTCTCGTCGGGCGACATGCCGGCCGTCGGCTCGTCCAGGAGGAGGAGCTTCGGCTCGGCAGCGAGGACCATGGCCATCTCGAGCAGACGCTTGTCGCCGTGGGAGAGGAGCCCGGCCGGCAGGTCGGCCCGCGAAGCGAGGTCGAAGCGCTCGAGCGCCGCCGCCACGCGCCGATCGATCTCGTCGGGCGGTCGCGTGGCGCGGGCGAACGGTAACCCGGAGGCCCGTGCTCGGCCGCTCGCGAGGAGCGCCACGTTCTCCCGGACGGACAACCGGGGGAACACCGACGAGACCTGGAACGAGCGCACCACCCCCAGCCGGAAGATCTCCGGGGGCGCAAGCCCCGTGATATCGCGCCCTGCAAAGACGATCCGCCCCTCGGACGGTGCGAGCACACCCGTCACGAGGTTGAAGAGCGTGGTCTTGCCGGCGCCGTTGGGCCCGATGATGGAGCGGACCTCGCCCGGCGCCACCTCCAGGCTCACCCGGTTGACGGCCGCAAGCCCCCCGAAGCGGCGGGTGAGGCCCTCGGTGCGGAGCACGGCGCGAGCTACAGCTTCGTGGCGGGCTCGCAGCCGGTCTTGCCGCAGGGGACGAGGAGCGCGTCCGGATCGCCGGCCGGCTCGACGTAGGCCGGGTAGATCCCGTACTTCTCGGTTTGCCGGCCCTCCACCATGAAGATCGGCATCACGGCCGCATGGTCGCACTCGCGGAAGTAGACGTCCCCCATGACCGAGTTGCGGTGCCGCAGGCGGCGGAGCTCCCGCACGACGGTGAGCGGGTCGGTCGTCCCCCCGTTCTGGAGCGCCATGGCGAGCATCTCGACCCCCGTGTACGCGCGGGCCGCCGTTGGGTCGGGCCACGCCTTGTGCAGGGCGTGGTAGGCCTGGGCAAACTGCTGCATGCGCGGGGCCGACGGGTGCTCGTACGTGAAGCACTCGCCCGCCGTCATCCCGAGCACCGCGTCGCCCGCCGCGACGGCGTCGATCTGCGACCAGAAGTTGTGGTGCAGGTGCGCGCGGACGCCCATCTGCCGGATCTGCTTGATGATGCGGGCGTAGCCGGCGCCGAACACGACGAGGCCGATCACGTCGGGCTTGGCGGCGATCGCCTTGGTCACGTACGGCGCGTAGTTGGTCGTGCCGAGCGGAGGGTACTCCTCCCCCACGATCTCGATCTTCCGCCCGAGACTCGCGGCCTCCTTCATGAGCTCGACGGAGTTGCGGCCCCAGGAGTAGTCGTCGCCGATGAAGAACCACCTCGCGCCGTACTTCTTCGCCGCCTGCGCGGCCGGCAGCGAGAAGAGCCGCGAACTGGGGCAGAGGGCGAAGCTGTACGTCCCGCAGGCGGGCGGCTCGGAGATGGCCGGGTTGCCGGAGCCGGTGTTGATGAACGGGACCTTCCCTTCCTTGTTCAGGTACTCCTGGACCGCGAGCGACACCGAAGAGAAGATGACGCCGGTGAGGACGTGCACCCGGTCGCGCTCGACGAGCTTCTTGGCCTTCGAGAGCCCCGTGGCGACTTTGCTCTCGGTGTCCTCGAGCACGAGCCGCACCGGCCGGCCGCCGATGCCCGGCTTGCCGAGGACGCCGCCCGTCTTGTTGATCTCGTCGACCGCCATCTGGATGCCGAGCGCCTGCTGGCTCCCGATGGTGGAGGCGACGCCCGACAGCTCGCAGAGGGCGCCGATGCGGATCTCCTCCTGCTGGGCGAGCGCCCGCGAGCGGATGAAGGGCGTGGCGCCGAGGGCCGCCGCGCCGACGGCCGCGGCCCTGAGTACCTGTCGCCGAGTGGTCGCCGTGTCGCTCATGTCGCATCCTCCAAGGGCCCGGTCCGGGCCGTCAACGCTGTCTCGGTGCGGCGTACACCCCGCGGGCCACCGCGACCAGCTCGCCGCTGGCGTCCCGGATCTCGACGTCGGCAACCCCGACGGTTCGACCGGTCCGCACGGCGCGGCCCACCGCGACGAGGTCGCCGCGGCGCGCGGGCCGCAAGTAGTCGATCCGGAGGTCGATCGTCGGCACGCCGGCGCCGTAGCGCGTGGCCACCGCGTAGTCGCCCGT
>DATCKS010000439.1:0-4413 GCA_036562265.1 Thermodesulfobacteriota bacterium
GGGCAGTACCTCCTCGGCACCTCCATCGCGAGGCCCTGCATCGCCGAGGCGCTGATGCGGGTGGCGAAGGCCGAGGGGGCCGACGCGGTCGCACACGGCGCCACCGGCAAGGGGAACGACCAGGTCCGCTTCGAGCTGGCCTGCTACGCCATGGACCCGACCGTCCGGATCATCGCCCCGTGGCGCGAGTGGGACCTGCCGGGCCGCCAGGAGCTGATCGCGTACGCGAAGCGGCACGGCATCCCCGTCACGGCGTCGTCCGACAAGCCGTACTCGACCGACCGCAACCTGCTGCACATCTCGTACGAGAGCGGCATCCTCGAGGACCCGTGGCGCGAGCCGCCGGAGGACATCTTCCTCCTCACGGTCGACCCGCGGAAGGCGCCGGACCGGCCGGAGTACGTGGAGATCGACTACGAGGCGGGCGACCCGGTGGCCGTCAACGGGCAGCGGCTGTCCCCCGCGGACCTCCTGGCCGCCCTCAACGCGATCGGCGGCGCGCACGGCATCGGGCGGGTCGACCTCGTGGAGAACCGGTACGTCGGCATGAAGTCGCGGGGCGTCTACGAGACGCCGGGCGGCACGATCCTCCACGCCGCCCATCGCGCGGTCGAGTCGGTCACGCTCGACCGCGAGGTGCTCCACCTGCGCGACAGCCTCATCCCCCGCTACGCGGAGATGGTCTACTACGGCTACTGGTTCGCTCCCGAGCGCCGCATGCTGCAGGCCGCGTTCGACGAGGCCCAGAAGCCGGTCACCGGCACGGCGCGCCTGAAGCTCTACAAGGGGCAGGTGTACGTCGTCGGCCGCAAGGCGCCGAAGTCGCTCTACAACCCGCGGATCGCGACCATGGAGGCCGACGCCGGCGCGTACGACCAGAAGGACGCCGAGGGCTTCATCCGCCTCAACGCGCTGAGGCTCCGCATCGCGGCGCTCGCCGAGCGGGGAGGGGGCGCGTAGGGATGTCCGACAAGCCCTGGGGGGGCCGGTTCGAGGCCGGGACCGATCGGCTCGTCGAGGCCTTCACCGCCTCGGTCCACTACGACCGCCGCCTCGCCCGCTACGACATCGAGGGCTCCATCGCGCACGCCACCATGCTCGGCGCCGTGGGGCTCATCGGCGCCGCCGAGGCCGAGACGATCGTCCGCGGCCTCGAGCAGATCCGCGCCGAGGTCGAGGCGGGTCGCTTCGAGTGGCGCACCGACCTCGAGGACGTGCACATGAACATCGAGCGCCGCCTCGTGGCGCTCGTGGGGGAGGTCGGCGGCAAGCTCCACACCGCGAGGAGCCGCAACGACCAGGTGGCGCTCGACCTCAGGCTCTACATGCGCGACGCCATCGATCGCCTGCGGGAGGCCGCGGCCGAGCTGCAACGGGCCCTCGGCGAGGTGGCGGCGAAGCACGTCGACGCCGTCATGCCGGGCTACACCCACCTGCAGCGGGCGCAGCCGGTCCTCTTCGCCCACCACCTCCTCGCCTACCACGACATGCTCGAGCGCGACCGCGGGCGGCTCGCCGACGCGCGTCGGCGGATCAACGTCCTGCCGCTCGGGGCCGGCGCCCTGGCGGGGACGCCGCTGCCGATCGACCGGCACATGGTGGCGCGGCTCCTCGGCTTCGACGGCGTCGCCGAGAACAGCCTCGACGCCGTGGCCGACCGTGACGGCCACCTCGAGCTGCTCTCGGCGCTGGCCATCTGCCAGGTGCACCTGTCGCGCCTCGCCGAGGAGCTGGTCCTCTGGACCTCGTCGGAGTTCGGGTTCGTCGAGCTGTCCGACGCCTTCGCCACCGGCTCGTCGATCATGCCGCAGAAGAAGAACCCGGACGTGGCGGAGCTGATCCGGGGGAAGACCGGGCGGGTCGTCGGGGACCTCGTGAGCCTCCTCACGGTCGTCAAGGGGCTCCCGCTGGCCTACAACCGGGACCTCCAGGAGGACAAGGAGCCGCTCTTCGACGCCGTGGACACGGTCGAGGCGTCGCTCGGCGTGCTGCCGCCGCTCCTGCGCTCGATGCGCGTCAGGACGGACGCGATGCGCGCGGCGACGCGGGGCGGCTTCCTCACCGCGACCGACGCCGCCGACTACCTCGTGCTCAAGGGGGTGCCGTTCCGCAAGGCGCACGAGGTGGTGGGCCGGCTCGTGGCCGAGGCGATCCGTCGCGGCGTCGACCTCTCGGAGCTCCCGCTCGACGTGTTCCGGGCGGCGGCGCCGGAGTTCGACGAGGACGTCTACCGCGTGCTCGACGTCGACCGCTCGGTGGCGAGCCGGCGCTCCTACGGCGGCACCGCGCACGAGGCGGTCCGGGCCCGCCTGCGCCAGCTCGGGTACCTGTCGTGAGGCGTCTTGCGCTCCTCCTCCTCGCGGGTGCGCCGCTCGTCCTCGCCGGCTGCGGCAAGAAGGGGCCGCCGCAGCCGCCCATCCGCGCGCCGCGGCCGGCCGCCTCGCCCGCTGCCGCCCCGACGCCGACCGTCACTCCCACCCCCACGCCGCCGCCCGGCGTGCCGGGTCAGGACCTCCCGTAAGCCCGCCGCTTCGGGGTCAGGCCTCCACGCGTTCCCGACTGGAAAACGGAAAGGCCTGACCCCGGTCAACCACCGGCCGACTCAGGGGGTGCGTGGGCGCCAGACCGGCGCGGGGTCGCTGCCCAGGATCTCCGGCGCGTCGGCGAGGGTGGTCAGCATTTCGCTGCCCGCCTCGAGGACCTGAAGCATGCCGGTGCCCGTCTCGGGGTTCCTGGCGACGAAGGCGAGGTAACGGCCGTCGGGACTCCAGCTATGGAGCCCGGCCGGGGTACCGAGGATCGCGGCGAAGTCGTGGACGACGGCGCTGTCGAGGTCGGCGAGGTTGGCCACGCGGAGCTCGATCGGTCCGCCGAGGCCGACGCTGCTGCCGGTGCCGATGGCCAGGTACGGCCCGGCCGCGCTCCAGGAGAGCTGCCACTTGACCGAGGAAGCCGAGAGGTCCGTGACGAGCGTCCAGGCGGATCCCGGATCGGCCGCGTCCACGACCCAGACGGAATCGTCGCTGCCGTCCTCGATGACGAGGGCGAGGTAGCGGCCGTCGTGGCTCCAGGCGAGGCTGTAGGGCTCGGCACCCTCGAGCGCGATCTCGGCGTAGTTCGTCGGCTCCTCGAGGTCGCCCGGGTCGCTGGCGTCGATCAGGTAGAGGGTGTCCTCGCCCTCCAGGGCCAGCGAGCGTCCGCGGCCGCTCCAGGCCATGTCGAAGACGTCGGTTTCTCCGAGCACCTCGGCGACGCCGTAGGACTTGGGCTGACTCGGGTCGCTGACGTCGATGACGTAACCGGCCTCGGTGTAATAGGGGGCCCAGGCGGCCAGGAGCCGCCCGTCGGCGCTCCATCTCGGGGTTACGAACTCCGTGTCCTTGACGATGAACACCTGACGGCGGACGAGGCTGCCGGCCTCGACGAGGTGGATCGAGTCGTCGGTGCCGTCGTAGGAGACGAAGGCGAGATACCGGCCGTCGGGACTCGGCGCCCATTGGTAGACGTCGCCGTCGAGGTCCGTGGAGAGGTCGATGGGCTTGGGGTCGGGATCGGTCACGTCGAGGGCGTACAGGCCCCGGTCGTAGTCGTTGTAAAGGACGACGACGGCGACGTGCCGGTTGCCGATGAAGGCGACGCCGTCGATCCAATCGGCGGCGACATGGCCGGTCACGTTGCGCGGCTCGGCGCCGGGGACGGTCGTGTCGAGGACGAAAAGGTCCAAGGCGCCAGGCGTGTCCGGGTTCTCGGCCACGAAGGCGACGTAGCGGCCGTCGGGGCTCCAGAAGAGCGCCCCGTCATCGAGGACCTCGATGGCGAAGCCGGCGAAGATCTGGCTAAGGCCGGTGTCGTCGGGGTAGACGAGGTAGCCGTCCCCGCCGGCGACCAGGGTGATCTGGGGCGGACCGGCCGGGCCCGCGGGCGCGGCGTTGCTGCCGCCGCCGCCACAGGCCGTGGCGAGGACGAGGACGAGGAACGAGGCGAGCGCGGCAAGTCCGAGATGCGATCGACGCATGGCCAGCTTGTCCTCCCGTCTGGCTCGCAGGAGGCCTGCTGCCGAGCAGGGCGCGAGCGGGCGGGAGGTTGCCCGACGGGCACCACCGAGTCAAGCAAAAAAAGCGTGACGCATCGCACTGCGATGTTGTGGTCCCGCGCCGGGAGGCTGTGACGGACGTTGCGGGGGCGCCCGGAGGCCCGGAAACGAAACGACCCGCCGAACGCCTTCGCGGCGCCGCGGCGGGTCGGGGGTGGGGCCGGCTCGGCCGGCCGAAGGCTAGCGGGCTTCGGCCGAGGCCCGTTCGACCTGCTGCTGAGCCTTGAACGCCTGACGGGCCTGCGCGGTGCGCTCCCGGGCGTCGTTCCGCGCGGACTCGGCCTGCCGGATGCCGAAGTAGATGGCGCGCGCCCAGCCGG
>DATCKS010000440.1:0-3432 GCA_036562265.1 Thermodesulfobacteriota bacterium
CCCTGCGCCGCGCTCGTGATCGCCTGGTCCACGGTGTCGAACGTGCCGGCGTCGGCGACGAGCACGTAGACGGTGCCGACGTTGCCGAGCGTCGGGCCGCCCACCGACACGCGGACGTCGACCGTCGCCGTCTGGTCGCCCTCGCCCGCGTCGGTCGTGATCGTGATCGTCGCCGAGTAGTCCCCGTCGGCGAGCCCGGTCCGATCGACCGTCGCCGCGAGTCTGAGCGGGGCCGTGCCGGACGACGGCGTCACGGTCAGCCAGGGGGCGTCGTCGGTCACGCTCGTCACGGCGAGGCTCCAGATCTCCTCGGGACCAAGAACGAACACGGCGCTCGGCGAATGACCATCGAAGGCGCCAGGTCCGCACGAAGATCGGCCTGCCTCGCTCGACAGAATGCTTGTGTGGGGTCCCCTTCTGGAGGATGATCATCAACATCCCCCCGGACCAGAGGCGAGGCAAGCGCCGTCATGACCATCATTCGTCTTCCGTCCCACGTTCGAGGCATCGCGCTGCTCGCGGGAGTCGCGTGGATCCTGGCGTTCACATCGACCGGGCACGCCGAGCGGCCGACCCTGCCTCCCGAACTCGAGAAGGTCCGCGCCGCGCTCGAGAAGTACCAGGACCCGTACGTGGCGGTTCACGACGGCTACTTCTCGACCGTCGGCTGCGTCCACTACCCAGAGGCCGGTGGCGCAGGACAGGTGCCCTACCCGGCCGGCGCGATGGGCATCCACTTCCTGAACCCGCAGCTCATCGGTCCGACGCCGGACCCGATGCGTCCGGCCATCCTCCTCTACGAGCCGGCGGGCGACACGTTGCGGCTCGTCGGAGCGGAGTGGTTCATTCCGCTCGCGACCGGCGTCAAGGAGCGGCCGGTTCTGTTCGGCCGCCCGTTCGACGGGCCCATGGTCGGACACGAGCCGCTCATGCCGGCGTCGTTGCGCCATTACGATCTGCACGTCTGGCTCTGGAAGGAGAATCCGTCTGGCCTCTTCAGCCCGACGAATTCCAACGTGACGTGCGAGGGCTACGGATACTCGCTCGCCGAGCATGCGCCGACCCTCGTGGCCGCTCCGGAACCCTGAACCGCTCTCGGCCGGGCCCCAACCCGCCGCGGAGGATCCTATGGCCGAACGGAAGATCATCGCCGTCGCCGGCGCGACCGGCGCTCAGGGCAGCGGCCTGGTTCGCGCGATCCTGGCCGATGCCGGAGGCGGCTTCGCCGCCCGTGCGCTCACGCGGAACGTCGACTCCGACAGGGCGAGAGAGCTCTCGAAGCTCGGCGCCGAGGTCGTCGCCGCCGACGTCGATGACATCGGGAGCCTGAGGCAGGCCTTCGAAGGCGCGTACGGCGCCTTCTGCGTCACGTTCTTCTGGGCGCACCTGTCGCCCGAGAAGGAGATCGTCGAGGCCGCCAACATGGCCAGGGCCGCCAGGGACGCCGGCCTGCGCCACGTCATCTGGTCCACGCTCGAGGACACGCGCCGGTGGGTTCCCCTCGGCGACGACCGCATGCCCACCCTCATGGGGACGTACAAGGTCCCGCACTTCGACGCCAAGGGAGAGGCCGATCGGCTCTTCACCGAGCTCGGCGTGCCGACGACGTTCCTGCTGACCTCGTTCTACTGGGACAACCTGCTCGCCTTCGGCATGGGGCCAAGGAGGAAACCGGACGGCACGCTCGCCTTCACGCTGCCGATGGCCGACAAGAAGCTCCCCGGCATCGCCGCCGAGGACATCGGCAGGTGCGCCTACGGCATCTTCAAGGCCGGCACGCGGTACGTCGGCAAGACCGTCGGCATCGCCGGCGAGCACCTATCCGGCGCCGAGATGGCCGCCGCGCTCACCAGGGCGCTCGGCCAGGAGGTCCGTCACGACGACATGACGCCGGAGGCGTACCGCAGCCTCGGGTTCCCGGGGGCCGAGGATCTCGGGAACATGTTCCAGTTCAAGCGAGACTTCGAGGAGACGTACCGCGCCGCACGCAACCCGGACGTCGCCAGGGCGCTCAACCCCTCCCTGCAAACCTTCGACGAGTGGCTCGCCCGAAACCGGGACCGCATCCCGATCGCGTAGCGGCGCCGGCGCCTCCCATCGGCCGGCGCCGGAGGACGGGGCGTCTCGACCGCCGATCGTCGTGCGGCCCGCGCAGGTGACGCCGCCGGCGGCAATCAGGCATCCGGGCCGGCTCTACGGCCGCGTCATCGGGTATCGGACGGGGGGAGGGGCCCGGTGGACGGACGCCTCAGGCGCGCCGCCAGTGCGTGCAGCACGAGCTGCACGCCGCCGGCGATGCCGCCGCGCAGGAAGTAGACGACGATGATGATGAAGAGGCCGAAGATGATCGGCCACCGCGCCCAGTACGTCGAGATGACGTCGCTCAGCCAGGTGTACACGGCAGCGCCCACCACCGGCCCCAGCGGGTGGCCGGTCCCGCCCAGGATCGACATGAAGACGATCGCCGCCGAGTGGTTCATCGAGGCGACGGTCACCGGCACGAGCTGCCACTGGAAGGCGTAGAGCGCTCCCGCGATGCCGGTCATCGCGCCCGACACCGTGAAGGTGAAGAAGCGGTAGCGCCCCACCGGGTACCCGACGGCCTCGAGCCGATCCGGGTTCTCCTTCATTGCCTTCATGACCAGGCCGACCGGCGAGTGCACGAGCGCGAAGAAGACGCCGAAGACGACGAGGAACACCGCCGAGGCGAAGACGTAGAAGCCGGTCGCGCCGGAGAGCGGGATGCTGGCGACGAGGAGGTCGAGCGCCGGCCGGTCGAAGCCGCTGAGCCCGCTCGGCCCCCCGGTCACCCCGCGCCAGCTCATCGCGATGAAGTAGACGAGCTGGGCGAAGGCGAGCGTCATCAGGATGAAGTAGACGTCGCGCAGGCGCGCCGTGAGCCACGCCACCACGGCCGCGCCCGCCGCGGCCACGATCGCCGCGGCGGCCAGGGCCGGCAGGGCCGAGACCGCGAACGTCTTGAGGAGGAAGCCCGCCGTGTAGCCGCCGATCGCGAAGAAGGCGGCCTGGCCGAACGACAGCATCCCCGCGTAGCCGAGCATCATGTTGAAGGCGACGGCGGCGACCGCGAGGATGACGATGTCGACGGCGAGCGCCATCGGCAGGGCCAGCGGCAAGGCGGCCAGGAAGACGAGCAGGAACCCGCCCACCGGGACGGCTCGCAGCACGAACGAGCGCCGGTTCGCCGGTCCGGTCAAGGTATCGCGCGGCGCCATCCCACCCTCACCGCGTGCCGAACAGCCCCTTCGGGCGCACGAGCAGGACGGCCATCATCGTGAGATAGACAACGAGCCAGGACGCGAGCGGATGGACGAGCGTCGCGAACTCCTGCAGGACGCCGATCAGGAGGCCGGCGAAGATCGCGCCGTAGAGATTGCCGAGACCACCGACGACGACCACGACGAAGGAGAT
>DATCKS010000444.1:0-5383 GCA_036562265.1 Thermodesulfobacteriota bacterium
CCGGCGAGGGGAACGATTCGAGCCGACCGCCGCGCCGGCGCGTTCGCCTCCTCGGCCTCCTGATGGCCGCCCTCGCCGCGGCGTGGCCGGACGGCGCCGGGGCGGCCGAGGTTTCGGCCGAGGGGTACTACCGGCTCGAGCCCTACGTGCTCGACAACATCGACCTCGACCGGTCGAATCCCCGCGACCGGCGCATCGCCTTCGTCGAGCACGAGTTCCTCTTCGCCCTGACCTTCCGCACCGGCGAGATCGAGGCGGCCGTCGGCTTCGAGCTGGCCGACGGCATCGCCGGGCGGCAGAGCATCCGGGGCGAGGCCGATCCGTTCGACGACGTGACGGTCGTCGAGCTCTCTCCCGACACGAACTCGACGCTCGTCGACTTCTTCTGGGTCCGCTGGCAGCCGGAGATCGTCACGCTCAAGGCCGGCTGGTTCACCAACGACCTCGACTCCTACCGCTTCTTCCTCGGTCGCGACGGTGCGCCCTCCGTCCAGCTCGAGCGGACGTTCGGGCCGCTGCGGGTCCAGTACACGTTCCAGAAGGTCGCCGAGCGGGCGTTCATCACCGAGACCGCAAGCTCCGTCCCCGCGCCGCGCTCGACGCTCGTCGGCGTCGGCGACGTCGACGCCCACTACCTCCTCCTCGACGTCCGCCGCCAGGACCTCGGGCCGGTACGGCTCACCCGGGGCGCGCTCTGGGGCGTGTACGCGTCCGACCGCCGCCCGGAGGACCGCGCCTACATCGGCGTGGTCGGCGGCCAGTTCAGCCTGCGGAGCGGTCGGGTGTCGCTCTACGGCGAGGGGGACCTCCTCGTCGGCAAGTACCGCGGCACCATCCCGGTGTCGCTCAACCGCGGGCCGGGGACGGCGAACGACGAGGTCCTCTCGGCCGGGGCGCCGCTGCGCGGGAGCGTCGCCTTCCTGGGCCTCGCGGTCGACGCGCTTCGAAGCGGCTCCGGACGCCGGCTCCAGGTGGGGGTCGAGGCGCTCCGGGGGTCGGGCGACCGCGATCCGACCGACGGCCGGGCCGAGGACGTCACCTCGCTCGCGCTCGTTCACGCGAACCTCGAGGGGGACTTCGAGCTGTCCCGGCTCTTCGGTCCCTTCCCGATCGGCGGGCACTCCCAGTACCTCAAGTACGTCGGCAACCTGACGGTCGTGAAGCCGTTCGTGGCGGTCCGGGTGTGGGAGAGCCTCGAGGTCGGGGCCGCCGCCTACTGGCTGCGGACGGCGCGGTCGGTGGCGGCCGTCCTGGACGGGGCGCCGACCGGCGAGTGGACGCGCGACCTCGGCTGGCAGTACGAGGGCTGGGCCCGGCTGGCGATGGGCCCGGGCGTGAGCGCGGCGCTGCACTACACCTATCTGGTCCCGGGTCCGGCCCTTCGGCCCGGCGGCGACCCGGCCCAGAGCCTCTACGGCGCGCTGATGCTGCGGTTCTAGCTCTTCTTAAGGCCGTGCGGCCCGATCGGGCCAGGGGCTCGCTCCGTGGAGGCTCTGTGCGCCCGGTCGCTTAGCACTCTCGTACGAAGAGTGCTAGAATCGCGCGAGCGCGCGGGACGCGCATCGGAGGTCCGCACAGCGATGCCCATCTACGAGTACGTCTGTCCCACCTGCGGCACTTTCGAGGAGATGCAGAAGTTCTCGGACCCGGTCCTGACCGTCTGCCCGCAGGGCCACGGGGGGGTCGAGCGGAAGATCTCCGCCTCGGGTTTCATCCTCAAGGGCTCCGGGTGGTACATCACCGACTACGCCCGCAAGGGGAACAGCGGCGGCTCGGTGTCCAACGGCGCCGGCAAGAGCGACGCCGCCTCGGGCGAGGCCAAGCCGTCCGGGGAGAGCAAGCCCTCTTCGGAGGCCAAGGCCGGTTCGGAGAGCAAGCCGGCTGCCGCCGGGAGCGGTGCCTGACCGCTCCCGGCGCACGGCTCCCCTCGACTTTACACTCCTTCCACCCCTTTGGTAGATTGCCCGAGATTGCCCCGGTCCCTCGTCGCTCATCCTCCACAAGCGAGCACCGATGGCCAATATCCTGAACGGCAAGGCCGTGGCGCAGGCTGTACGGGCTCGGGTCGCCGCCGAAGCCGCCGCGCTCGTCCGGACGACCGGCGTGACGCCGGGTCTGGCCGTCGTGCTCGTCGGCGACGACCCCGCCTCGGCGGTCTACGTGCGCAACAAGGACCGCGCCTGCCGCGAGGCGGGCATGGCGTCGACCACCCACCACCTGCCGGCCGACACCTCCGAATCGGCGCTCCTCGACCTGCTCGCCCGGCTCAACGCCGATCGGACGGTCCACGGCATCCTCGTCCAGTTGCCGCTGCCGAAGCACATCCGCGAGGCGCGGGTGCTCGAGGCGATCGACCCGGCCAAGGACGTTGACGGCTTCCACCCGGAGAACGTCGGCCTCTTGACGATCGGCCGGCCCCGCTTCGTGCCGGCGACCCCGGCGGGCATCGTGGCGCTCCTCGAGGCGGCGGCGGTCGACCCGGCCGGACGGCGGGCCGTCGTCATCGGCCGCAGCAACATCGTCGGCAAGCCGGCCGCCCTCCTGCTCCTGCACCGCCACGCGACCGTCACCGTCTGCCACTCGCGCACCGCCGACCTGCCGGCGGTCGTCCGCGAGGCCGACATCGTCGTGGCCGCCATCGGCAAGCCGCAGGCGGTCAAGGGCGACTGGATCAAGCCTGGCGCCGTCGTCATCGACGTCGGCATCAACCGGCTGCCGGACGGGCGCCTCGTCGGCGACGTCGAGTTCGAGGCGGCCTCGCGCGTGGCCGGCGCCATCACGCCGGTGCCGGGCGGGGTCGGCCCCATGACGATCGCCATGCTCCTCGACAACACCCTGGCCGCGGCCAGGCGCGCCGCGGCCGTTGCCGCCGGTGTGAAGGACACGCCATGACAGAGACAGCCCTCAAGCGCACCGCGCTCTTCGAGCAGCACCGGGCCCTCGGCGCCCGGATGGTCCCGTTCGGTGGGTGGGAGATGCCGGTCCAGTACCGCGGCGTGCTCGAGGAGCACGAGGCCGTGCGGACGAAGGCGGGGCTCTTCGACGTGAGCCACATGGGGGAACTCGTCGTCGACGGTCCGGGCGCCCTCGACGCGGTGCAGCGGGTCGTCACGAACGACGCCTCGACGCTCGAGGTGGGCCAGGTGCAGTACGCCGCCATGTGCCTGCCGACCGGCGGCACGGTCGACGACCTCACCGTCTACCGCCTCGGTCCGGAGCGCTACCTCCTCTGCGTGAACGCGGCGAACATCGACAAGGACTTCGCCTGGGTCACGGAACAGGCCGGCGCCACCCCGGGGGCCACGATCCGCAACGAGAGCGACCAGTGGAGCCTGCTCGCGCTCCAGGGGCCGCGGGCCGAGGCGATCCTCGGCGGGCTCACGCGCGCCGACCTCGCCGGCCTGGCCTACTACCACTGCACGCCGGCCGAGGTGGACGGCGTGCCGGCCATCGTGTCCCGCACCGGCTACACCTGCGAGGACGGCTTCGAGATCTTCGTGCCGTGGAACGCCGGCCCGCAGATCTGGCGCCGGATCCTCGAGGCGGGAGCGGGCGAGGGGATCCAGCCGATCGGCCTCGGCGCCCGCGACACGCTCCGGCTCGAGATGAAGTACGCCCTGTACGGCCACGAACTCGACGAGACGACGACGCCGCTCGAGGCGGGGCTCGGCTGGATCGTCAAGCTCGACAAGGGGGACTTCGTCGGGCGCGACGCCCTCGCGAAGCAGAAGGCCGAGGGGATCCGCAAGAAGCTCGTCGGCTTCGAGGTCGAGGGCTCCGGCATCGCCCGCGCCGGGCAGACGATCCACCGTCCGGGCGACGCCGCGCCGGTCGGCACCGTCACGAGCGGCACGATGTCCCCCACGCTGAGGAAGCCGATCGGCCTCGGCTACGTCCCGCCCGACCTGGCCGCCGTGGGGACGGCACTCGAGGTCGACGTGCGGGGGCGGCGCGTCCCGATCCGCGTCGTCAAGACCCCGTTCGTCCCGAGCCACACCAAGAAGGCCGCCTGAGGCCTCCCGGAGGTGACGATGAAGTTCCCGGCCGACCTGAAGTACACCAAGGACCACGAATGGTTGCGGCGCGAGGGGAACGTCGCCGTCGTCGGCATCACCGACCACGCGCAGGACGCGCTCGGCGACGTCGTGTTCGTCGAGCTGCCCCAGGTCGGCGCCGCGGTGAAGGCGAAGGGGACCTTCGGCGTCGTCGAGAGCGTCAAGGCGGTGTCGGACCTCTACTCGCCGGTCACCGGCACGGTCATCGAGGTGAACTCGAGCCTCCCCGACAACCCGGAGACCGTGAACAAGGACCCGTACGGGCAGGGCTGGATGATCAAGGTCGAGATGAGCGACCCCACGGAGATCGACGGCCTCATGAGCGCCGCCGACTACGAAGCCTACCTCAAGGAGAGCTGAGCCCCGTGCGATACATCTCCACCACCGAGGCCGAGCGCAGGACGATGCTCGACGCCATCGGCGTGGCGTCGGTGGACGACCTCCTCGCGCCGGTCCCGAAGGCGCTGCGCGACGGGGCGGCCATCCGCCTGCCGGACGCCGAGCCGGAGCCCGACCTGATGCGGCGGCTCAAGGCGATGGCGGCGAAGAACGCCGACAGCGACCGGACGCCGTCCTTCCTCGGCGCGGGCGTCTACCCGCACTTCCAGCCGTCGGTCGTTCCGCACCTCGCGCTCCGGGCCGAGTTCCTCACGAGCTACACCCCCTATCAGCCGGAGGTGGCCCAGGGGACGCTGCAGGCGATCTTCGAGTTCCAGACGATGGTCGCCGCGCTCTTCGGCATGGAGATCGCGAACGCCTCCATGTACGACGGCTCGACCGCCGCGGCCGAGGGGGTCCTCATGGCGCGTCGCGTCACCAGGCGCGATCGCGTGCTGGTCGCGCGGAGCCTGCACCCCGAGTACCGCGCCGTCATCGAGACCTACGGGCAGCGGATCGGCCTCGACGTGCAGACGATCCCGGTCGGGCCGACGGGGGCGGTGGAGCCGGCGAGCCTCGCCCTCGACGACCGCGTGGCGGCGGTCGTGGTCGGCCACCCGAACTTCTTCGGCGTCGTCGAGCCGCTCGGCGAGATCGCCGAGGCGGCGCACCGGGCGGGCGCCCTGCTCGTGACCAGCACCCCCGAGGCGCTCGCCCTCGCGCTCCTCAAGGGGCCGGGCGCCCTCGGCGCCGACATCGCCACCGGCGAGGGGCAGTGCTTCGGCGTGCCGGTCTCCTTCGGCGGCCCGCACGTCGGCCTCTTCGCCACCCGCGAGCGGTTCCTGCGGCAGATGCCGGGGCGGCTCGCCGGCGAGACGGTGGACGCGAGCGGCAAGCGCGGCTACGTCCTCACGCTCTCGACGCGCGAGCAGCACATCCGGCGCGAGGCG
>DATCKS010000445.1:0-2629 GCA_036562265.1 Thermodesulfobacteriota bacterium
CCGGCGAGGCGTACTTCGAGGTGGCGGCCGATCCGCGGCGCCCGTTCGAGGTGGTGAGCGGTCCGGCGACGATCCGGGTCGCGGGGACGGCCTTCTCGGCGCACCGGGACGGCGGACGCGTCCGCGTCGCCGTCCGCCGCGGCGAGGTGGCGGTCCGGCACGAGGGCGTCGGGCCCGAGGTCCTCCTGCGCGCCGGCGAGGCGCTCGAGGTCACCGCGGCCGGGCCGAGCCGCAGGCAGGCCGTCGACCCCGACGAGGCGTTCGACTGGCTCGACGGCCGCATCCGCTTCCGCCGCCGCCCGCTCGGCGAGGTCCTCGACGAACTCCGCCGCCACCTGCGCGGGTGGATCGTCGTCGCCGACGGCCGCCTCGCGGCCGTCGAGGTCAGCGGCAGCTACCGCCTCGACGACCCGGCCGCCGTCGTCGCGTCGCTGGCCGATGTCGCCGGTGCGCGCCTCCTGCGCCTCTCCGATCACCTCCTCGTCCTCTACTGAGCCGCCGCGCCTCCCGTTCGGGATGGCCCGCGGCGTTGTGAGATCCCCCCTCCTCGTTCGTCTCACTTGCCGAGGCTCACGACGCACGGGAGGGGAGGAGGTATGTCGGTCTCCGAGGGGTCGCGCGAGGGGCGCCGGACGCGGGTCCCGGCGCTCGTCGCGGCGCTGGTCCTGACGATGCTGCAGCCGGGTCCGGCCGGCGCCGCCGAGCGGTTCGGCTTCGACATTCCGGCCCAGCCGCTGGCCGACGCGATCGAGGCGTTCGGCCGCGTCACCGGTCTCGAGGTCGGCTACCGCTCGGAGGTCGCCGAGGGAGTGACCTCGCCCGGCGCGTCGGGCGACCTCACCGCGGACGAGGCGCTCAGGCGGCTCCTCGAAGGCACGGGGCTCACCTACCGGTTCACGAGCCCGACGGCCGTCACCATCGAGCCGGCCACGGCCGCCGGGGGCGACCGGTCCGGCCCGGCCGGACCGGACACCGTGACGCTCGCGCCGGTGACGGTCACCGGCGAGCGCGTCGAACGCCCGCTCGCGGAGACCGCCTCGAGCGTCTCCGTCCTCGACGCCGGCGCGCTCGGGCAGCGCCCGGACCTCGGCTCGACCAACGACGCGCTCGAGCGGATCCCGAACGTCACCGCCGCCGGGACGAGCAACCTCGCGCCGGCCGTGCGCGGCGTCGACGGCACCGGCCCGGCGCAGGGGGCCGACGCCTTCTTCGCCGGCGTCAGGCCGCGCCTCAACGTCCAGATCGACGGGCGGCCGGCGAGCTACAACGAGGTGGTCTTCGGCGACGGATCGCTCTGGGACGTCGAGCGCGTGGAGGTCTTCCGCGGCCCGCAGAGCACGATCCAGGGCCGCAACGCCATCGCCGGCGCCGTCGTCGTGAAAACGAAGGACCCCACGTACCACCCCGAGGCGACCGCGCAGGTCGTGGCGGGCAACCAGAAGTCCCGCCAGGTCTCGGCGACCGTGTCGGGGCCGATCGTCGACGACCAGCTCGCCCTGCGGCTCTCGTTCGACCGCAAGACCCATCAGAGCTACGTCCAGATGGGCCAGGTCCCTGGCGTCGAGGACCCGCGCGACTTCGAGACGACGACGCTGCGCGGCAAGCTCCTCCTCGAGCCCGACGCGCTCGACGGCTTCTCCGCCCTGCTGACGCTCACCCACGCCGAGCACAGGGGCCCGCAAACGGAGAGCGTCGTGCGGCCGTTCGACGCCCACGTCAGCTCCTATCCCCCCATGCCGGTGTTCGAGCCGCGCTCGACGGGCGGCGTGCTGGAGACGAAGTGGGCGCTCTCCGAGCGGCTCACGCTCGAGAACACCGCCTCCGTCACCGACATCCTCGTCACGCGCAGGGCGCTGCCGGGCGACGGCAACGTGGACCTCGACGCGATCGAGGTGGCGGAGGAGCCGAGGCTGCGGTTCTCCGGCTTCGGCGGGCGCCTCGACGGCCTGCTCGGGCTCTACCTCTTCCACGCGGAGCAGGAGGAGACGATCGACCTCTTCGGCGGCGGGGCGTTCGACGATCGGACCACGACCGCGGCGGTCTTCGGCGAGGCGACCATCGCCGTCTTCGAGCGGGTCGACCTCACGCTGGGCGGCCGGCTCGAAGAGGAGCGAAGGCGGCGCGTCGGCGCGGACGGGCCGTTCGCCATCGACCTCGACGAGACGTACCGGGTCTTCCTGCCGAAGGTCGGCCTCGCCTGGCACGCGACGGACGAGGTGACGGTCGGCGCCGTGGTCGCCAGGGGCTACAACGGCGGCGGTGCCGGCTTCACCTACGAGCCGCCGTTCGTCAGCTACACGTACGATCCGGAGTACGTCTGGGACTACGAGATCTACACGCGAGCCGACCTCGCAGGCGGCCGGCTCGGCCTCACCGCCAACCTGTTCCTCTCCGACTACCGGGACATGCAGCTCCCGTTCGACCTGAACCCCGACCCCGCGATCTGGTCGTTCGTCGTCCGCAACGCGGAGCGGGCCAGGACCTACGGCGCGGAACTCGGGGTGCGCTGGCTTGCGATGCCCGGCCTGCGCCTCTCCGCGCAGATCGGCCTCCTCGAGACCGAGATCACCCGCTACGCGGAGTCGGGCCTGATCGGCAACGAACTCCCCCGGTCGCCCGCCTTCACGGC
>DATCKS010000447.1:0-1837 GCA_036562265.1 Thermodesulfobacteriota bacterium
GCGCTCGATCCCCACCTCGGGGAGGCTCGCGCCGATCACCGGCAGCTCGCGCACGCTCCCCGACTCGACCCGCAGGTGGACGTAACCGGTGGGCCGGTCGGTGGCGGCGCCGGACAGACGCAGCTCGCCCGAGAGGAGCCCCGCGATTACGACGCGCGCGGCGGTGGCGAGGCCGGCGTGGCGGGCCAGGTCGAGCCGGTCGAGGGCGACGAGCACCGTTTCGGCGGGACCGTTCCGCGGTCCGGCGAGCCGCCCGTCGAAACGCCCACCGTACGCGTCGCCGGCGAAGCGCGCCTCGAGCCGGCCGAACGCCGCGGGGAGCAGGGCGACGTCGACGTCCACGCGGTCGGCCGCGAACACCGGCAGCGTACGGCCCGCCCCGGGCCACCCGAGCACGACCTGTCGCGCCGACAGGTCGCCGTCCCAGCCGAGGGAGAGGTTGCCGATGGCCAGCGTGAACGGCGTCGAGGCCTCGACGTTCGCCGCCAGCATGCGGCGAAGCGCGTCCACCGGGAACGCGAGGACGAGGGAGACGTAGAAGACCGCGACGAAGAGGGCGACGTAGCCGGCCGCGGTGAGCAGGCGCGCGCGGCGCGTCATGCGAGCTGGTAGGCGGCGACCTGCACGACGACGTCCAGCCGGTTCGCGTCGTCGTATCGGCGTACCATGGAGAGCCGCTTGACCCGGAGTCCGGGCGGCGCGGAGGCGAGCTGATCGAGGAACCTGACCGTCTGGTTGATCGTCACGGCGTCGAGGCGCATCTCGACGCTCTGCTCGCGGAAGCTGCCGGTCGTGGCGGGCGGCTGGGGTCTCATGTAGGCGATCCGGTCGCGGATGCCGTTCTGCACCGCCAGGTTCTCGAGGTAGGAGAGGAGCTGGAAGTTCTGCGGCGCCCGCGAGAGCCGGGCCCTGAGCGACTCGAGGCGGGCCTGCGCCTGCCGGTACTCCTCGCCGAGCCGCACGACCTCGCCGTACTCGCGCGTCTTCTGGGCGATCAGGCGGTCCAGGTCCCGGTTGCGCGTGACGAGCGGCTCGACGACCAGCACGTAGAGCAGCGTCAGCGCGAGGACGAGGGCGCCGCCGACGACCAGGCGCCGTTCGCGGCGCGCGAGAGTGATGGCCATTCCCTATACCTCGTCGGCCAGGGTGATCGTGAACCGGAAGCCGACCGACGTCTGGTTGGCGTTCACGCGGGCGTCCGACACCTGGATGTCCGTGAAGGGTTCGAACTCGAGCAACGCCGCCTTCATCTTGTCGACCGACTCGAACGAGTCGGTCTCGGCGCGCAGGCGGACCTGGTTCTTCTCGACCACCAGCTCGAGGACGTCGACGCGGATGTCGCGGGGCACCCGCGTCGACAGCTCGGCGAGGATGGCGAGCGGGGTGATGCGTCCTCCCGCCAGCCCGCCGATCTGCGACAGCTCCTTCCTGAGCCCCTCGGTCCGGGCCCTGAGGTCGAGCGCCTCGTTGGCCGGCGTGGGCCCCTGGGGGACGACCGTCCTGTAGGCCTGCCGCACCTGCGCCTGCACCGCCTCGTACCGCTCCACCTTGGCCGAGTACTCGGCGTAGAAGTCGACGGCGAGCAGGACGAGGATGGCCGCCGCGAGGCCCGCCGAGACGGCAAGCTGCCGCTTGAGGCCGGCCATCTCCCGCCGGTAGGCGAACGGCCCCTGCCGGAAGTCGAGCGTGCCGGGGAGGCGGCGTCCCGTGCCCGGTAGCGCGAGCGCCAGCGCCGGCGTGTACTCCGGGCCGAGCGTCTCGACGGCCGCACCGCCGACCCCCGGGACGTCGCGGGGGCGCACGACGCGGGCCGGCAGTTCGAGCGTGCGCTCGAGGA
>DATCKS010000044.1:0-7152 GCA_036562265.1 Thermodesulfobacteriota bacterium
GGGTAGGGGTCCCAGGCGGCGAAGACGAGGTCCTTCGGCTCGGCGAGCGGCACGAAGTCCTTGATGAGGGGGTTTCGCCCCTCGTCGCGGCGACCGAGCCTGATGCGCTGCATCTGGGTCAGCGAGCCGAACGGCTTCGCGAGGCCCCGGCTGATCAGCTCGACGCCGGCGATGACGGTCGTGCTGACGGCCCCGAGCCCCACGAGGAACACCCCGAGGCGACCATCGGCCGGCGCGATGGCAGGAGGGGTCTGGCGATCGTGCGTGTCGTCGGTCATGGTCGCCCTTATAGCGCGTTCGGCGCGTCGTGGCATCACGCCTGCCGCGGTTGCCCTCGAGGCGCGCGGGTTGTACAGTGCGCGGACTCGGGACGAGCACGAGAACGAACGCATGAGCAAACGTCGTCGAACGGCCCGGAAGACGGTGGCCGCCGCCGAAATGCCCGCGCCCGACAAGGCCGCCCCGGCACGCCGCGACCTCGTCGTCGCGGCGCTCGCCGCGGCGGGGCTCGTGCTGTCGGCGTACCTGGCGGGCACCCGACTGCTCGGCGGCACGCCCGCCTTCTGCGAGGCGGGCGGCGGCTGCGACATCGTCCAGGCGAGCCGCTACGGCACCTTCCTCGGCCTGCCGACGGCGCTCTGGGGCGTCGGCTACTACGCCGCCGTCCTCTGGCTTGCCGCGCGCCCGATCGACGTGCGGCGGTGGCGGCGGCTCTTCGTGCTGACGGCGGCCGGGCTGGCGTTCTCCCTCTACCTCACCTGGCTCGAGGTCGCCGTCATCCGGGCGCTGTGCGGCTGGTGCCTCCTCTCGGCGCTCCTGACCGTCGCGCTCTTCGCCGCGGTCTGGATGCGGCGGCCGGCGGTCGCGCCCCGCGGCCCGGCGCTCCCCGATCGGGCCGCCCTCGTCAGGACCGCGGCCGCGACCGGCGCCGTCGTGATCGTCGGCGCGTGGCTCCTCTTCGACGTGGAGATCGGCCGGCCAGCCACGGCGTTCCAGGAAGGGCTCGCCCGCCACCTTGCCGCCCAGGGGGCGGTCATGTACGGCGCCTACTGGTGTCCGGCCTGTAACGAGCAAAAGGGCCGGTTCGGGCCCGCGGCGAAGCTGCTGCCGTACGTGGAGTGCGACCCGAGGGGCGCGGGGGCGCGGCCGGAGACCTGCGCGCGGGCCGACGTCCGGCGCTATCCCACCTGGATCATCGGCGGCCGGCGGATCGAGGGGGTCCTCGGTCTCGGCGAGCTTGCCGACCTGTCCGGTTACGCGGGGCCGAGACGGTGAGAGGGGTTCCACGGACCGGACTCGCGAGGCCGTCCGACCCGTTCCGAGACGAAAAACCGAGGCGCGGACGGTAGATCGTGACCGCGCCGCACCGGAAACCCTGTAGCCGGTTGTTTTACCTGTGGCACCGGCGCCAAACTTCGTGTATTGTTGCACAAGCTCCGGGCCGGGCGCCCGCACGGGACCTGCTGCGAGGGTACGCGGGCGCGGCGACGGCTCGAGAGCGCCCCGGTGCCTCCGGTGCGTCACGAGCGGCCCACGAGGCGCTCCGAAGACGATCGACTCCTCCGGAACTGGACTCTCAGGGATCGAGATGACACGACAGCGTGTAGGCGTGGGTCTGGCCGTCGCCATCCCGGTGATCGTCCTTGCCGCCTTCCTCACCGGCGCCATCTGGGGCCCACCCGTGGGGCCCACGCAGCCCATCGCGTACAGCCATCGGATCCACGCCGGGCAGTACCAGATCCAGTGCCAGTACTGTCACTACACCGCCGAGCAGTCGTCCTGGATCGACGTGCCGCCCGTGGAAGTGTGCATGGGCTGCCACCGGATCACGGCGGCGGACAGGCCGGAGGTCCAGAAGCTCCAGAAGTACTGGAACGAGAAGCGACCCATCCCCTGGGTCCGCGTCCACTTCCTGCCGGAGCACGCGAAGTTCAATCACAAGCGCCACGTGAAGGCCGGCTTCGCCTGCCAGACGTGCCACGGCCCGGTCGAGCAGATGGACGTCGTCTACCAGTACAGCTCGCTTTCCATGAACTGGTGCATCAACTGCCACAACGGGAACAACGAGCTGAACAAGAAGGCCAGCGTCGACTGCCTGACGTGCCACTACTAGCCGCCGCCCGGCCAGAAGCCCGTCCGATCATGGGTCGTGAGGACAATGCCTGAGATCGACCGCAGGAACTTTCTGAAGATCGTGGGCGTCGGCGGCGCCGCCGCGGGCGCCACCACGCTTGCGGGGTGCAGCTACCCCGAGACCTATCTCGTCTCGTCGCTGACCCATCCGGCCGACGACAGCATTCCCGGCGTGCCGATCTACTACGCCACGACCTGTCGCGAGTGCCCCGCCGGGTGCGGCCTTCTGGCGACGGTCCGCGAGGGGCGGGTCATCAAGGTGGAGGGGAACCCGGCCCACCCGATCAGCCGGGGTACGAGCTGCGCCCTCGCCCAGGCGTCGCTCCAGGGCCTCTACAACCCGGATCGCATCCGCGGTCCGCTCGCGCGCGACGGCCAGGGCGGGTTCCGGCAGATCACCTGGGACGAGGCGCTCAAGACGCTCGTCGATCGGCTGGCGGAGTTGCGCCGCACCGGCCGGGGGCGCGCGGTCTTCCTGACCGGGCAGCTCTCCGGGAGCCTCGACAAGCTGATCGACACCTGGCTTGCGCGCGCCGCCGGGGGCGGCCGCGCGCTCGCCTGGGAGCCGATCACCACCGGTCCGCTCGTGGCGGCTACGCGCCTGGCCTTCGGCGTGGAGGAGGTGCCGCGGTTCGACTTCGCGCGGGCGAGGTACCTCGTCTCCTTCGGCGCCGACTTCCTCGAGACGTGGCTCACGCCGGTCGAGCAGGCACGCGGCTTCGCGGCGATGCACGCCTTCGACGGCCGGACCCGGCCGGGCGTCTTCGTCGCGGTGGAGCCGCGGCGCTCGCTGACCGGTTCCAACGCCGACGAGTGGATCGCGCCTCGCGCCGGCACCGAGGGGCTCGTCGCGCTCGCCATGGCCCACGTCATCGTCAACGAGAACCTCGGTCCGTCGCGCGCGCGCCCCTCCGACGCGCTCCGCCGCGCGCTCGACGCCTACTCGCCGCAGGCGGTCGCCGCGGAGGCCGACGTGCCGGCCGAGACGATCGAGCGTCTCGCCCGCGACTTCGCCCAGGCGCGACCCTCGCTGGCCGTGGGGGGCGGCGCGGCCGCCCAGGGCCCCACGGCGACGGCCACGCTGGTGGCGGTCCACGTGCTCAACGCCGTCGCCGGCAACGTCGGCGAGACCGTGCTCCTCGGAGCGGGCGAGCGCCGCGGGGGGATCGCGTCGGGCAAGGAGATGGTCGACCTCGTCCAGGCGATGAACGGCGGCGAGGTGCCGGCCCTCTTCGTCTACGGCGCCAACCCCGCCTACGACACGCCGGCCGGTCTCGGGTTCGCCGACGCGATGGCGAAGGTGCCGTTCAAGGTGAGCTTCTCGAGCTACCTCGACGAGACCACGGCGCGCTGCGACCTCGTGCTGCCCGACCGCCACTTCCTCGAGTCGTGGGGCGACGCCGTCCCGCGCGACGGGGTCTACGGCCTCGTCCAGCCGGCCATGAACCCGGTCGCCGACTTCGACGCGCGGCCGATCGGTGACGTCCTCATCGGCTCGGCGCGCGCCTCGGGCGAGGCGATCGCTGCCGCCTTCCCCCAGGAGAGTTTCGAGGCCTACCTCAAGGCCGAGTGGCAGGCGCTCAAGGAGCGCGTCGAGCCCCGGGGCGACTTCGAGGCCTGGTGGCGCCAGGCGCTCCAGCGTGGCGGCGTGTTCGTCGATCCGCCCTCCGGCCGCCGGGCCGACCTCTCGGCCGAGGTGGCCCGGGCGCTGCCGCCGCTGGCCGCGCCCTCGCTCGGCGAGGGCGACCTGACGCTGGTCGTCTACCCCTCGCCGAACTTCCGCGACGGGCGCGGGGCGAACCGCCCCTGGCTCCAGGAGCTGCCCGACCCGGTCACGAAGATCACCTGGTGGAGCTGGGTCGAGATGCACCCGGAGACCGCGGCCCGCCTCGGGGTCCGCGTCGGGCAGGAGGTGCAGCTCGACGAGGGGCGCGGCGTCCTCTTGCCCTTCCCGACCAACCGCAGCGCCATCGTGAGCGACGTGGTCGCCCTCGAGACGCCGCAGGGCCGCATCGAGGCGCCGGTCTACCTCAACCCGCACATCCGCCCCGACACCGTTGCCGTCGCGCTCGGGCAGGGGCACGAGCAGTTCGGCCGCTACGCGCAGAACCGCGGGACCAACCCCATGCGGGTCCTGCCGGCCACGGTCGAGGCCGAGTCGGGCGCCTTCACGTTCGTCACGAAGGTGAAGGTGTCGAAGACCGGCACCCGCCGCGGCCTGGCCTCGATCGCGGGCGCCGACGACCAGCGCGGCCGCAACATCTACAAGTCGATCTCGGTCGCGGATGCCGAGAAGGGGACGGTGGTCGCCCACGACCTGTCGGCGATCCCCGGACCGGCCATGCTGCCGCCGGTCGCGCAGGACGTGCCCTATCACTGGGGCATGACGATCGACCTCGACCGGTGCACCGGGTGCCAGGCCTGCGTGGTCGCCTGCTACGCGGAGAACAACCTCCCCGTGGTCGGCGAGGCGCAGGTGGCGCGCGGGCGCGAGATGTCCTGGATCCGGATCGAGCGCTACTGGGAGCCGGACGGCACGGTCACGCACGCGCCGATGCTCTGCCTCCATTGCGGCAACGCGCCGTGCGAGCCGGTCTGCCCGGTCTTCGCCGCGTACCACAACCCGGAGGGGCTCAACGGGCAGGTCTACAACCGCTGCGTCGGCACCCGGTACTGCGGCAACAACTGCCCGTACAAGGTCCGCTACTTCAACTGGTACGACTACTCGCGCGAGTCCTACAACGGCAAGCCGAACCCGGCCTACGCCTTCCCGGCGCCGCTCCACCTCCAGCTCAACCCCTCGGTGACCGTCCGCGGGGTGGGGGTCATGGAGAAGTGCACCATGTGCATCCAGCGGATCAACGCGGCCAAGGACCTGGCGAAGGACCAGGGACGGCGCGTCCGCGACGGCGAGTTCCAGACGGCCTGCGCCCAGGCCTGCCCGACCGAAGCGATCGTGTTCGGCAACCTCAAGGACCCGGAGAGCCGCGTCGCCAAGCTCCGCGCGAGCCCGCGCAACTACGCGGTGCTCGAGGAACTGGAGACCGTGCCCTCGGTGACGCACCTCGCGAAGGTGACGTTCGCCGAGGCGCCGGCCGCCGGCCGCGGGCCCGAGGCCAAGGCCCACTAGGGGATAGGGTAGAGGACCCACATGGCTACGACGACCATCGGGACGCCGGCCCCGAAGACGACCACCTTCGAGACGATGTCGCGGCTGTCCTACCGGGCGGTCAACGAGACCGTCCTTCAGGCCCTCAAGGCGCCCGGCCGCGGCTGGTACATCCTCTTCCTGATCGACCTCGCGGTCCTCGCGGTCGGCGTCCTCGCGTTCGCCAACCAGCTCACGACCGGTCTCGGCGTCGCCGGCTACGCGCCGCCCGTCATGTGGGCGACCTACATCACGACCTTCGTCTTCTGGGTCGGTATCGCCCACTCGGGCACGCTGATCTCGGCCATCCTCTACCTCTTCCGGGCACGGTGGCGGACGTCGGTCTACCGGGTCGCCGAGGCGATGACCGTCTTCGCCGTCATGACGGCCGGGCTCTTCCCGCTGATCCACGTCGGGCGGCCGTGGGTGGCCTACTGGCTCCTGCCGTACCCGAGCCAGGGCCACGTCTGGCCGAACTTCAAGTCACCGCTCGTGTGGGACGTCTTCGCCGTCTCGACCTACTTCACCGTGTCGGCGACCTTCTTCGTGGTCGGCCTGATCCCGGACATCGCGGCCGCGCGCGACGCGTCGACCGGCTGGCGGCGGCGCCTCTACGGGATCCTCGCCCTCGGCTGGCGGGGGAGCAACCGGGAGTGGCACCACTACAGCCGGGCCTACATGTTCCTCGCGGCCTTCGCGACGCCGCTGGTCCTCTCGGTCCACAGCGTCGTCTCCTGGGACTTCGCGATGGGGATCGTGCCGGGGTGGCACGCGACGATCTTCGCGCCGTACTTCGTCGCGGGCGCCATCTTCTCCGGCTGCGCCATGGTGCTCACGCTGGTCATCCCCGCCCGGAAGATCTTCGGCGTCGAGGAGATCATCACGGTCGACCACCTCGAGGCGCTCGCGAAGCTCTGCCTCTTCACCGGGACGATCGTCGGCTTCTCGTACAGCGTGGAGTTCTTCACCGCCTGGTACAGCGGCAACCCGTTCGAGCGGGGGCAGTTCTGGTTCCGGGCGACGGGCGACTACGCGGTGGGCTTCTGGACGATGGTCACCTGCAACGTGATCATCCCCCAGCTCACGCTCTGGTTCAAGCCGCTGCGCCGGAACATCCCGTTCCTCTTCTTCATCTCGATCGTCATCAACATCGGCATGTGGTTCGAGCGCTACGTCATCATCGTGCTCTCGCTCGGGCACGACTTCGTCCCGTTCGCCTTCGGTTCGCGGACGCAGTACGTCATCAGCCCGACCGAGCTCGCCATCCTGGTCGGTAGCTTCGCCTGGTTCGGCATGTTCTTCCTGCTCTTCATCAAGTTCCTGCCCTGGGTGTCGCTCACCGAGGTGAAGGAGGTGCTGCCGCCGCCGTTGAAGGAGCGGACGGCCGCGGGAGGGGGGCACTGATGGCGCAGCAAGGCGTCCTGGGGATCTTCCCCTATCTCGACGCGACGACCACGGCGATCCGCCAGCTCCGCAAGGCCGGGTTCACCGACCTGACCGTCTACAGCCCGGTCCCGCGCCACGAACTCGAGGAGGCGCTGGAGCCGAAGGAGAGCCCGGTCAGGCTCTACACGATCGCGGGCGGCATCCTCGGCGCCCTCACCGGCTACGGCCTCGCGTCGTACGCCTCGATCGCCTACCCGCTCGTCGTGGGGGGCAAGCCGCTGGTCCACATGATCCCGTACACCGTGCTGGCCTTCGAGGTGGCCGTCCTCTTCGGGTCGCTCGCCACGGTGCTCGGCCTGCTCGTCACGGCGCGCCTGCCGCGGCTCGCGTTCGAGACGACCTACGACCCCGCCTTCTCGAACGACAGGCTGGGCGTCTTCGTTCGCTGCAGCCCCGACCGGGCGGCCGCCGCGCGGGAAATCCTC
>DATCKS010000449.1:0-1673 GCA_036562265.1 Thermodesulfobacteriota bacterium
TCCTGGCGTTCAAGATCGAGGCGTTCATGCCGCTCGCCGAGTTCACGAGCCGCATGGAGACCGAGATCGCGCGCCTCAAGGCGCTCAGGCCGGCGGCCGGCTTCACCGAGGTCCTGTACCCCGGCGAGCCGGAGGCGAGGCGAGAGGCCGAGCGCCGCGCCAAAGGCATCCCGCTGTCGCGGCAGGTCGCCGACAGCCTGAAGGCGGTCGCCGACGAGGCCGGCATCGCGTTTCCGGCCCCCCGGGACGGCGGTCCCACGCCGGAGTAGCGCCGCTCGATCTCGTCCTGGTCGGCGTCTCGGCCTCCTGACCTCGGCGACCGCCTCCACGCCCGCGTGCTCGACCGCATCCTCGACATGCTCCTCCTTCGCGGGCTCGGCTTCGCGTGAGGCCCTCTTGCCGGGTCAGCGGACCTCCACGGGCACGGCAAGGACGTAGCCGACACCCCGCTCGGTCCTGATCAACTGGGGGACGCTCGGGTCGACCTCGAGCTTGCGGCGCAGGCGGAGGACCTGCACGTCGATGCTCCGATCGTACACGTCGTCGTGGTGCACCCGGCTCGCGGCGAGGAGCTGCTCCCGGCTGAGCACCCGTTGCGGCGCCCGCACGAGCGCGAGGAGCAGGCCGAACTCCCCCCGGGTCAGCGTCACGAGACGCCCGGTCGGGGACGTGAGCCTCCTGGCGCGAGCGTCGAGTTCCCATCCGGCGAAGCGGTAGGTCTCGCCGCCGCGGTCGCGAGCCGGCGCCGGGCCGGCCGTGGCTCGCCGCAGGACCGCGCGGACCCGGGCCAGGAGTTCCCGCAGGCTGAAGGGCTTCGTCAGGTAGTCGTCGGCGCCGAGTTCGAAGCCGACGATGCGGTCGACCTCGTCGCGACGGTGGCCGGTCACGACGACGACCGGCACGTTCGATCGCCCCCTCAGGTCCCGGAGGAGCTTGAGGCCGTCCTCGCCGGCGAGCTTGAGATCGAGAATGATCAGGTCGACGGTCTGCGCCTCGACGATGCCGAGCGTCTCCCGGCCGTCGGCGGTGGTGCTGACGCGGAACCCGTGATCGCCGAGGTACTCGGCGATCAGGCCCCGCATGTCCGGCTCGTCGTCGACCACGAGCAGGTGCCTGCCTGCCATCGCCTCCTCCGCGGAGTGCGCCGGCCGCGGGCGCGACGCCTCGTCAGGTCGAGATTGTCGCGCGTCGCCGACGGCGCAACCATCGGTTCCATGATCCGTCTGCGGGCCGTGCTGCCGATCGTGAGCCTGGTCCTCGCGCAGGCGGTCGCGGGCTTCGGGGAGCGGCCGGGCGCCGCGTCACCGGCCGAACCGATCGTCCCCGTCCCGGCCGCCCGCGCTCTCGATGCCGGCACGGTGCGGCTCGGCGAGCGGCTGTTCCACGACGTCCGGCTCTCGCGCGGCAACGTCGTCGCCTGCGCGTCGTGCCACCTGCTCGACCAGGGAGGCGACGACAACCGCGCCCACGCGTCCGGCCTCGACCATCGGCCGCTGCCGTTCAACGCCCCCACGGTGTTCAACGTGGCGCTGAGCTTCCGGCTCAACTGGCTCGGGACCTTCCGCACCCTCGAGGAGCAGGCCGAGGCGGTGCTGCTCGACCCCCGGCTCATGAACACCACCTGGGACGAACTGCTCGCGAAGCTGCGCGCCGATCCGGGGTACCGGGCGGCG
>DATCKS010000451.1:0-2344 GCA_036562265.1 Thermodesulfobacteriota bacterium
CCCTATAGGGGCCATTGCGGGACGTTCTCGCTCGGTAGGGCCCTGCGGGACGTTCGCCCTCAGCCCCTCCGGGACGTTCCCGCCCGAGGACGACGGAGGGGCGCCCGCGGGCGCCCCTCCTGATGCTTCGAGCCGGTGCCGGCCGGCGCTCAGCAGACGACGGTGACGCTGAACGGCCGGTCCGCGTCGGCGCCCGTGGCGTCGCGCGTCCTCACCGTCGCGACCGTGTCCGAGGTCTGCTCGGCCGAGATCACGCCGACATCCTCGAGCGCCGCGGGCGTCGCCTGGATCGCGCAGTTGGCGATCGGCTGCGAGAACGTCAGCGCGTAGGTGCCGACGCCGGTCCGGCTCGCCTGCTGGACGCCGCGCTGGTTGACGAGCGTGCCGTCGGCGTTCACGCGCGCGAACCGCGGGCGCAGCTCGTCGGCGTGGAGGCCGTCGACGCGGTCGGCGTTGAGGCCGGTCGCGACCCCGGTCGCGTTCGTCGTGAACGGCCGCGCGTCGTCGGCGCCCTTCCCCTGCGGCGGCTTGACCGTGATCTCGCCGCCGATGACGCTGTTCTCGGCGACGAAGCGGAAGGCGCCGCTGCCGCCGACGTTCTTCGACATCAGGCAGTGCTCGCGGCCCGGCGCGCTCCGGCAGCCGTAGCGGGCGGCGCCGCCGTCGCCCTGCATGAGGTTCGACTGCTGGGTCGCGTAGGTGGTCGAGTTGCCGAGGATGCGGGTGATCTTCGTGAACGTCGTCCGCCCCCCGGCCTTGACCGGATCGCCGTCGGCCGCCACCGCGAACGGGGCGACCGCGATCGCGAGGACGAGGGCGGAGAGGAAGACCCACTTGCCCTGCCCCGCGTTCGCGAAGGCCCGTCGAAGCCGTCGCATGTGAGGAGAACCTCCCTGGTTCGCTTGCGTGGTTCCCCTCCTCAACCGCCCCGCCGGGACAAGGTTGCGACCTTCGCGGGTGCCGACCCACCCCCGTGCATGGCGCCTGTCACCGCCCCGGGGAACGGGCGCGGCCGCGCCGGGTACGACGAAGGGGCCCGCCGGACGGCGGTCGCCGGCCACGGGCGGACGCAGCGAGCGGCGGGCCCGGGGTCGCCCCCGGCCCGCCGCGCCTCGCGCCTCAGCTCTCGTTCAGCAGCCGCCGCAGGACGAAGTGGAGGATCCCGCCGTGGCGGTAGTACTGCCACTCGTTCGGCGTGTCGATCCGCACGGTCGCGTCGAACTCGATCGGCGAGCCGCCGTCGTCCGGCGTCGCGGTCACGCGTAGCGTGCGGGCGCCCTCCTCCAGCGGGGCGAGGTCGTAGCGCTCGCGCCCGGTGAGGCCGAGCGACTCGACCGACTCGCCCTCCGGGAACTGGAGCGGCAGGATGCCCATGCCGACGAGGTTCGAGCGGTGGATGCGCTCGAACGACTCGGCGATGACGAAGCGGACGCCGAGCAGGCGCGGCCCCTTCGCCGCCCAGTCGCGCGACGAGCCCGAGCCGTACTCCTTGCCGGCGAGCACGCCGAGCGGCACGCCCTCCTCGGCGTAGCGCATCGCCGCCTCGTAGATCGTCGTCTGCTCCCCGTCGGGCAGGTGGACGGTGAAGCCGCCCTCGGTCCCCGGCGCGAGCCGGTTGAGCAGGCGGACGTTCGCGAACGTCCCGCGCACCATCACCTCGTGGTTGCCGCGGCGCGACCCGTAGGAGTTGAAGTCGCGCTGTTCGACGCCGTGCTCGAGCAGGTACTTCCCGGCGGGCGAGTCCTTCTTGATCGCGCCGGCCGGGGAGATGTGGTCGGTGGTGACGCTGTCGCCGAGCAGGGCGAGGATGCGCGCGCCGGCGATCCGCTCGAACCCCCCGGGCGCCTCGCGCGGCATCCCGTCGAAGTAGGGGGCGCGCTTGACGTAGGTCGAGGCCGGATCCCAGGCGTAGCGGTCGCCCTCCGGCACCTCGAGGGCGTTCCAGTTCTCGTCGCCCTCGAAGACCTCGCCGTACTCCTTGCGGAACATGTCCGACTGGACGGCCTGCTCGACCGCCTCGGCGATCTCCTGCTGCGACGGCCAGATGTCGCGCAGGTAGACGCCGTCGGCGATCGGCTCGTTGAAGAGGTCGATCGCCATCGTGCCCGCGAGCGCGTAGGCGACGCAGAGCGGCGGCGAGGCGAGGTAGTTCATCTTCACCTCGGGGTGGATCCGCCCCTCGAAGTTGCGGTTGCCCGACAGCACCGAGCAGACGGCGAGGTCGTTGTCGACGACCGCCTTCGAGATCTCCGGCGGCAGCGGCCCCGAGTTGCCGATGCAGGTCGTGCAGCCGTAGCCGACGAGCGAGAAGCCGAGCTGCTCGAGGTACGGCAGCAGCCCGGCG
>DATCKS010000453.1:0-2255 GCA_036562265.1 Thermodesulfobacteriota bacterium
CGCCGGGCGTCGGCCGCCGACGTCGTCGCGCCGCCGTGGCCTCCCCGCCAGCGGCCTCAGCGGCCGCGGATCAGTTCCAGGAGTCCCTTGAGCCGGCGCGCCGGGCCGGGGCCGTGGAGCAGGCGGATCAAGCCGAGGAGACGGGCGTCGCCGAACCGGCGCGTCGGATAGTGCGCGAATTCGCGCTCCGCGCCGAGTCGGTCGACCAGGATGGCGCGCGGGCGCGTCATTTCCAGCAACCCGTTGTCGCCGTAGACGGAGCCGTACCCGCTCTCGCCCACGCCTCCGAACGGCAAGCCCGCCACGAGGCCGTTGGTGAGGGCGTCGTTCACGCACACCATCCCCGCCTTCACGCGAGGGACGAGCGCCGCCGCCCGCGAAGGGTGGGTCCAGACGCTCGCGCCCAGCCCGAAACGGGAGTCGTTCGCCAGACGGATCGCCTCCTCGGCATCGGCCACCTTCATGATGGCCAGGACCGGGCCGAACGTCTCCTCCCGCATGATCTCCATCGAGTGGTCGACGTCGACGAGGACGGTCGGCGCGAAGAAGCGGCCGGGCCCGGGGACTCGCTCGCCGCCGACCAGGACCCGAGCGCCCTTGGCCACGGCGTCCTTCACGTGCCGCTCGACGATGGCGAGCTGTGCGTCGGTCGTGAGCGCGCCGACGTCGGCGTCCGGCCCGGGGCCGGCCACGAGCGGCCGGGTGAGCTCCACGACCCGCTCGACGAACGCGTCGTAGACGCTCGCTTCCACGTAGACCCGCTCGATCGAGATGCAGATCTGCCCCGCGTTCGCGAACGCTCCGGCGACGGCCGTGTTGGCCGCGCGCTCGAGGTCCGCGTCGGCCAGGACGATCATGGCGTCCTTCCCGCCCAGCTCGAGCGTCACGGGGATGACACGCCGGGCCGCGAGCTCCGCCACCTTGCGGCCGGTCGCGACGCTCCCGGTGAAGGAGACCTTGTCGACCCCGGCCTCGATCAGCGCGGCGCCGGTCGCGCCATCGCCCGTCGCGACGAGGAAGACGTCCTCGGGGATCCCGGCCTCCCGGGCCAGCTCCAGGACGAGCTGCGCGGAAAGCGGCGACATCTCCGACGGCTTCCAGATCGCGGCGTTCCCGGCCGCGAGGGCTGCGAGCACCGCGCGCATGCTGTTCAGGACCGGGAAGTTCCAGGGTCCGATCACGCCCACCACGCCGTACGGCTCCCGCACTTCGTAGCAGCGTTTCGTGATCAGCCACCCGGAAGGTATCCGGCGACGGGCGAGGACTTTGGGGGCCCGGCGCGCGTACCAACGCGCCAGGTCGGCCGTGACGAGGACATCGGTGAGGAGCGCCTCGAAGCGGGTCTTCCCCGTCTCGGCGCTGCTGAGCTCCGCGACCTCCTCGGCGCGCTCGACCAGTCGGTCGCGGAATCGGAGGAGCAGGCGACCGCGCCCGCGCGGCCCGAGCGCGGCCCAGGCCGGCTGCGCGGCCCGGGCTCGCCCGACCAGCGCCCGCACCTCATCGGGCTCCAGGATCGGCGCGGTGCCGATCACTGCTCCCGTCGCAGGGGACCGGACCTCCATCTGGCGCCGGCCCTCTGCGATGGCGGCCTGGCTCATGTCGTCGCGGCCGTGACCGGGATGGAGACCCTCCGGTCCGCCCACTCGAGAACGAGCGATGCGCCGGCGCCCGCGGGCTCCCACCGGATCGTGAACTGCTCGATCGGCTCGGACACGACCTCGGAGGCGACGGTGCCGCGCCCGACCTCCTGCGCCTCGACCTCGGGCGTGTACCGGCTCTCGTGGCCCCACTGCGACGTCGACCGGTTGACGATCACCGTCCACTCGGTCTCACCGGGGATCGTGTAGAGCGAATAGCTCCCCGGCTCGACCGCGATCCCGGCGATCTGGGCCGGCGTCGCCAGGTGCAGCGTCGTCGGCTCGTTCGCGCCCGTGCGCCACAACTTGCCGAACGGAACCAGCGCTTCGCCCTCGGGCCCGAAGATCAGCCGCCCCTTCATGTACGGCCGGCTGTAGCAGATCTTCGCGCGCAGCCCCTCGACGTCGATCATGGCGGAGTCGTACGGGCTCGCACGACCGGCCAGCTCCTCGAATGGTGCCTGCGGCTTGCACGCGAGCTCCGCGGCCGCCCGCTCCGCCTGGATCTGCTCCTGCGCCTGGGCACCACACGCCGCGGCGGCGAGCGCCAACCCCAGGGTCCACCAGCGTCCGTTCATTCGCGTCCTCCTTTGGTTCGGGTGAGCAGAATGACACGGC
>DATCKS010000455.1:0-4834 GCA_036562265.1 Thermodesulfobacteriota bacterium
GGCCGGCAGATCTTGCAACAAGGCCGTACGCTCCCGGCCGGCCGTAGCGCGCCGAGATGTGGGGCCCCCTCGCGCGGCGGCGGCGCGCGCCGCACGATCGGCTCTCGCCTTGCGGCCCAACTCGGTTCGCGCCGAGTTGGACGAACACCGCGGTGCGTGCGTCCTCGAAGAATTCTCTTGACAGCTTGCGATGACGACACGGTCGCGCAGCGCGGAGTTCGCGAGAACCGCCCCTCCACGGCCGGCAATCGCCTGCCGGGCGCGACTTCGAGGCGCGAGGGCCGCGTCGAGATGGTCTGTGCCGCGCGCGCGGCATGGGGGCGCACCGGGGGCTCGCCGAAACCCCCGTGATAGAAGTGAAGCATGACGTTTCAGAACGTGCCGTCGTCGCTCGCGGGCCTCTCCGATGCCGACCTCCTCGCGCAGGTCACCCGGCTCGCCGCGCAGGAACGCGAGGCGACCGTCGCGCTCATCGCCCACCTCGCCGAACTCGACGCCCGGCGCCTCTACCTCGCCGAGGGCTACCCGTCGCTCTTCGCCTACTGCACGCAGGCCCTCCACCTCTCCGAGCACGCCGCCTACGGGCGGATCGAGGCGGCGCGCGCGGCGCGGCGGTTCCCGGTCCTTCTCGAACACCTCGCCGACGGGTCGGTGACGCTCACAACCGTGACGCTGCTCGCACCGCACCTCACTGCCGAGAACCACCAGGACCTGCTCGGGCAGGCCCGACACAAGAGCCGGCGCGAGGTGGAGGCACTGGTGGCGGTGCTCCGTCCGCAGCCGCCGGTACCCGCCTCGGTGCGCCGGCTGCCGGCGCCACCGGCGGCGCCAGCGGCGCCGCCGTCACTGGCCGAGGCGGCGCTTCCTGGTGCGTCTGGACCGGCCCCGATCCTCTCCGCGACGGCGCCGCGCGCGCTCGAAGCGCCGCCGGGTACCCCGTCTGCCCCGGTTCCAGCTCCTCAGGCGTCCGTCTCACCGCCGGCGTCGACGTCACCGGTGCCGACCGTTGCCCCAACCGCGTCGGCGCCGACCGCCGCTCCGACGCTGCCTGTACGACCGCCGGTCGTGGCGCCCCTGGCGCCCAACCGCTACAAGGTCCAGTTCACCGCGAGCGCCGAGACGTATGCGAAGTTACGGCAGGCACAGGACCTCCTGCGCCACCAGATCCCCGACGGCGACATTGCCCAGGTTCTCGACCGCGCCCTCACTGTCCTCGTCGAGACCCTGCTCAAGCAGAAGGTCGGCGCGACCGAGCGGCCGCGGGCGGGGACACCGCCGAGGCCTGGCTCGCGCCACGTGCCGGCGGCGGTGAGGCGAGCGGTCTGGCCGCGCGACGGCGGCCGGTGCGCCTTCGTGAGCCGGCAGGGGCGGCGGTGCGCCGAGCGGGGCTTCCTCGAGTTCCACCACGTGCGGCCGTACGTCGACGGGGGCCCAGCGACGGTCGAGAACATCGAACTGCGTTGTCGGGCGCACAATGGGTATGAGGCCGAGCGGGTGTTAGGCCCCCGAGGCTCGTCACTCGTGCGGGAGCCCTTGGCCGTCTACGCCGAGGCGTACCGGGCCCCGGGGCCCGTGCGAACTCGGTTCGAACCGAGTTGGGCGTCGGACGTCCGGCCGCCGTAGGGCGCGCGGCCGGCAGGGCGAGTGGACGAGTTCACGATGGAATGGTGCCCCTGGCCGGAATCGAACCGACGGCACGCGGTTTAGGAAACCGCTGCTCTATCCAACTGAGCTACAGGGGCGCGTGGGTGGTCTGCTGGGGAGCGGAGTACCTTTCAGGGTACCGCACCAAGCCCGGGCCTTCAATCGGCTGCCGGGCGCGCCCGCGGAAGGCGTGGTGGACGGAAACCTGTCGCCGCAGGGCCCCGGCCGAGAAGGGCCCGGAGGGCCGCCCCCGAGAGGAGGCCAGCCGCGCGCCGTCCGCCTCGCGTCGTCTGGCGGTCAGAACTTGAGCAGCGCCGACACCGGGTGCGGCTTGAGCCGTTCGCGGCCGCCGAGCCCCTCGATCTCCATGAGGAACGTGCACTCGACGACCTCGCCGCCGAGCTTCTTGACGAGGTCGATGCAGGCGGCGACGGTGCCGCCGGTGGCGAGGACGTCGTCGGCGATGAGGACGCGCTGGCCGGGGCGGATGGCGTCCTCGTGGATCTCGAGGGTGTCCTCGCCGTACTCGAGCTGGTAGCTCACCTTCTGCGTCCGGTACGGGAGCTTCCCCGGCTTGCGGACGATGACGACGCCGGTGCCGAGCTTGTAGGCGAGGGCCGAGCCGATGATGAAGCCGCGCGCCTCCACACCGAGCACGACGTCCAGGTGCTGGCCGATGAAGCGGTGCGCCATGAGGTCGATCGTGCGCTGGTAGGATTGCGCGTCCTGCAGGAGCGTCGTGATGTCCCGGAAGACGACTCCCTTCTTCGGGAAGTCCGGGATGCTGCGGACGACCTTCGCTAGCTGGTCCATGATGCCGTCGCCTCCTCCCCGGCCGGCGTACCGAACCCGTCGCCGATGAACTCCACGAACTTGCACGGACCGAGCGACTCCTCGACGATCGGGCCGCCGCCCGCCGGCTTGCGCAGCCGCACGAGAGTTTGCCCGGTCACGGGGCCGATCGGGATGACGAGCCGGCCGCCCGGTGCGAGCTGCTCGACGAGGGCGCGCGGGACGGACGGCGCGGCGGCGGCGGCGAGGATGGCGTCGAACGGCGCCTCCTCGCGCCAGCCGAAGGAGCCGTCGCGATGCCAGATCACGACGTTGTGGTACCCGAGTTCGTCGAGGAGGCGGCGCGCCTTGAAGGCGAGCGACGCCACCCGCTCGAGCGAGTAGACCTTCTCCGACAGCTCGGCGAGGACGGCCGTGTGGTAGCCGGACCCGGTCCCGATCTCGAGCACCCGCTCGCGTCCGGTGAGTTCGAGCGCCTCGGTCATCCGCGCGACGGTGAGCGGCTGGCTGATCGTCTGCTTCTCGCCGATCGGCAGCGGATGGTCGCCGTAGGCCCGGTCGCGGAACGGCTCCTCCACGAAGCGGTGCCGCGGGATCCTCGACATGGCCGCGAGCACGCGGACGTCGGTGACGCCCCGTGCGGCAATGGCCTCGACCATGCGCTGGCGCGCTCTCGGCAGGTCCATTACGAGGACGCGCGACGCGCGTGTGCGTGGTCGGGGCGCCGGGATTTGAACCCGGGACCCCTGGCCCCCCATGCCAGTGCGCTACCAGGCTGCGCTACGCCCCGACTCGATCTGCGGCGGGTGTCCGGCAAGGACGCCTCCGTGGGGGACGGAGACTGCGGTCGGGCCGCGATGGCCCACACCGCAGCACGTGAGTGTACCTCGAAACGCCGCCCCACGGCAGAGCCGGAGGCAAGACGAGCGCACTCTAGCACAACTTCATCAGTCGTCGAGCATCGCCCGGAGCGCCCGAAGCTCGTCGCGCAGGGCGATGAGGCGCGCGTGCAGCGCGGCGCGGTCGCCCGCCGCGAGGGCGCGCTCGGCGGCCGGCTCGGCGCCCGACTTCGCCCGGGGCCCGTCCGCGAGGGCCTCGCCGGACTCGAGCCGCGCGCGGGCGCCCGCGATGGTGTAGCGCTCCGTGTAGAGGAGCCGCTTGATGACGAGGATCCGCTCGACGTCCTCGCGCCGGTAGAGCCGCTGGTTCGCGCGGGTCTTGGTCGGCGCGACCTGCGGGAACTCGCTCTCCCAGTACCGGAGAACGTACGGCTTGACGCCGGTCAGCCGGCTGACTTCCCCGATGCGGAAGTAGGGCTTCTCTGGGACCGACGGGTCGTCCACGTGGACCGTGCGCTCGGCGCTAGCCCTGCGCCGGGGTCGTCTGCGACGTGCCGCTCGCCGCCGGCGCCGCCGGGCCGTTGGCCGCGGCCTGCGTCAGGTGCTGGTTGAGCGTGTTCTTGAGCACCTGGCTCGGCTTGAACGTCAGCACCTTCCGCGCGGAGATGCGGATCTCCTGGCCCGTCTGCGGGTTGCGCCCTCGACGCGACTTCTTCTCGCGCACGACGAAGTTGCCGAAGCCGGCGATCTTGATCTTCTCGCCTTCCTCGAGCGTCTGCTTGATGATTTCGAAGACCAGCTCGACCAGCTCGGCCGACTCCTTCTTCGAGAACCCCACTCGCTCGTAGATGCTCTCGACGAGATCAGCCTTGGTCATGCTTCCCTCCTTTCTTCCACCTCCCATCATTGTCGGATCTCTGCGCCGAGCGCTGATACGAGCCGCTGGGTCAGTCGCGTGTGCACCCGATTGACCTCCTCGTCGGTGAGGGTTCGGTCGTCCGCCTGGTACGTCATGGTCAGGCCGAGGCTGCGCTGGCCAGGGGGGACCGGCGGACCCTCGTAGACGTCGAACACCGCCACGTCGCGCAAGAGCGGTTGCCGCTCGGCGCGCGCGAGCGCCACGACCTCGGCCGCCGGACGGCCGGCGTCGACGATGAGCGCGAGGTCGCGCTGCACGGCCGGAAAGCGCGGGGTCGGCCGGTAGGTGGGCCTGACCCCCGCGTACGGCGCGAGCGCGTCGAGCGACACCTCGATCAGGAAGGCCGGCAGGCCTCCCAGGTCGAGCCGATCGGCGAGGTCGGGGTGCAACGCCCCGACGCTGCCGACGATGGTGGCGCCGCTGCCGTGACCGTTGGCCTCCTGACGCCCCGAGCCCACCTCGATCCAGGCCGAGAGGCCGGGGTGCAGGTAGGCCGGTGCCGGCGGACGCGATCCGCCGGTGGGCACCACGGCGAGACTGGGCGCGCGCCACGCCTGCCTGAGCCGCTCGACGACACCGGAGGCGTCGTAGAAATCGGTCGGCTCTTCCCGCCGCTGCCAGGACCGCGGATGACGGGCCC
>DATCKS010000457.1:0-1763 GCA_036562265.1 Thermodesulfobacteriota bacterium
AGGCCCACACGCTCAAGGAGAAGTCGCTCGAGGTCATCCGGATGCTCCGGGGCCTCGCCGAGGCGCGCCCGCGCGCCACGGAGGCGTCGCTGGCGGCGGTCTTCGAGGCGCCCCACTTCGCCACGCTCGGCCTTCTCTACGAGGCGAAGCCGCGCTTCGCCGGCGGCGCGTTCGCCCCCATCCTCCGGCGGGTGGATCGGTTCCTCGACCTCACGCTCCCCAAGGCGCTCGCCGAGCGGGAGCGCCGGGCGGACCTCGTCTCCACCGCGGACGACCGCCTCACGGCGCTCGTGACGAAGCTCAAGCGGCGAGGGGTCACGCACCCGTACGTCAAGCCCTACCTCCTCGCCCGCTGCTCGCCGCTCACGCGCGCGCGCAAGCGGCTGCCGTCGTTCGACCAGACCTTCGAGCGGCTCGCCGAGGCGCTCGCGGCCTTCGACCCGGCCTCGGTGCGCGTCGACGCCATCGCGCGCGCGGCCGTGGTCCCTCCGGCCGCCGAGTAGGCCGAGCATTCGCCCGCGCTGCCCGGTACAATCGCCGACATGCCGACCGACGTCGACCTCGCACGCGCCCTCACCGTTGCCCGCCGGGCGGTCTCCGCCGCCGCCGAGGCGAGCCTCAAGCACTTCCGACGCGGCGTCGCCGTGGAGACCAAGCCGGACCGCACGCCGGTGACCGCGGCCGACCGGGAGGCCGAGGCCGCCATCGTGGCGGTCATTCGCGACGCCTTCCCCGACCACGGGATCCTCGGCGAGGAGAGCGGGGCGCACGCGACCGGCTCGACCTGCCGGTGGATCGTCGATCCGCTCGACGGCACGCGCGGCTTCAGCCGGGGCGGCTTCTTCTGGGGGCCGCTCGTGGCGCTCGAGCAGCAGGGCGAGATCGTCGTCGGCGCCATGGCGCTGCCGGTGCTCGGCGAGACCTACTGGGCCGCGAAGGGGCAGGGCGCCTTCCGCGACGGGGAGCGGCTGCACGTCTCGGGCATCGCCGACTGGCGCGAGGCGACGGTGAGCTTCGGCGAACTCGGCCGCCTGCTGGAGCCGCCGTACCAGGACGGCGTCGGCGAGCTGGCCCGAACGGCCGCCTCGGCGCGCTGCTACGGCGACCTGGCCGGAGCCGTGCTCGTCCTCACCGGCCGGGCCGAGGCCTGGATCGAGTGCGGGGTCAAGGTCTGGGACGTGGCCCCCGTGAAGATCCTGGTCGAGGAGGCGGGAGGGCGCTTCACGGACATGGCCGGGACCGGCTCGGTCGAGAGCGGCCACGCCGTCGCCACCAACGGCCGCGTCCACGACCACGTGCTGCGGACCCTCCGCGCCGGGACGTCCCTGCCTGCGCCTCGATCCGGGGCGCTGCCGACGCCGCCTAGAACCTGAGCGTGATGCCGGCGTTCAGGCGACCCTCCTCCGGGTACTCGCGGCCGTCGTACGCCGTCCGGTCGACCGCCACCGCGCCTTCGACGTCCAGGGTGAGCCAGGGGACGCCGATGGCCACCCCGGCGGTCAGGACCGGGCTTGCGCCCGACTCGGCCAGGTTCTTGTAAGCGCCGCCGCGCACCCGGAACCACCTGAGGGGGGTGAACTCGACGCCGCCGCCGAGGATCCGGCTCCGCACCCCCGCGAGGGCCGTGTCGTTCTGCGTCAGGTCGATGTCCGCCGCGAACGAGAGCCAGAAGAACGGCGCCCAGAAGACGCCGGCGCGCACCTGAGGGTCGACCTCGAAGTCGGGGCCGATCGGCGCCTCGAACTTCGGGCCGTTGAGGTGCT
>DATCKS010000013.1:0-2140 GCA_036562265.1 Thermodesulfobacteriota bacterium
CGCAGGTGTTCCGGTCGGTGAAGTCGAGCACCTTCGAGAGGGTCTCGGCCCCGAGGACGAGCGCGTTCCGGTAGACGCCGGTCCGCAGGAGCCCGTCCACGACCTTGAGGGCGTAGAGGTAGCCGGAGCAGGCGGCGAGGATGTCGAAGGCGGCGGCGCGGGCGGCGCCGAGCTTCGCCTGGACGACGCAGGCGGTCGCCGGGAACAGCATGTCCGGCGTGGCGGTCGCCACGACGATCAGCTCGACGTCCTTCGGGTCGATGCCGGCCATGGCGAGCGCCGGCCGTGCGGCGGCCACGGCGAGGTCCGAGGTGGCCTCGGTCGGCGCCGCGATGCGCCGTTCGCGGATCCCCGTCCGGGTGACGATCCACTCGTCGGACGTGTTCACCATCTTCTCGAGGTCCGCGTTGGTGAGGACCCGCTCGGGCGCGGCGGACCCGGTGCCGACGATGACGCTGCGCAGGGGGAGGTCGGTGGACGGCATCGGCGCGCCTCCTACTGGACTTCCACGGCCGGCTGGGGGCCGGGCGCGACCGGCGCGGCCCGGCGCGCGAGGTCGTCTCGGATGGCGCGGTTGACGCCGGACTGGGCGAAGGCGGCGGCGACGCGGATCGCGTTCCTGATCGCGCGGGCGCTCGAGCCGCCGTGGCTCACGATGCCGACGCCGTCGAGGCCGAGCAGCGGCGCGCCGCCGACCTCCGCGTAGTCGACGCGCCGCTCGAACGCTTTGAAGGCGGGCCGCATCAGGAGGTAGCCGAGCTTGGCCCGCCACGAGCGCTCGACCTCCTCGCGCATCATCGCCCGGATGGCGTCGGCGAGCCCCTCGCTCGTCTTGAGCGCCACGTTGCCGACGAAGCCGTCGCAGACGACGACATCGCAGTTGCCGTTGTAGATGTCACGTCCCTCCACGTTGCCGAGGAACCGGGCGAGGCCGAGGCTGCGAATGAGGGCGAGCGCCTCGCGCGTGGTGTCGTTCCCCTTGGTGTCCTCCGTCCCGTTCGTGAGGAGCCCGACGGTCGGCTCCCGGATGCCGAGCACTCGCCGCGCGTAGATCTCCCCCATCACCGCGAACTGGACGAGGTGCTGGGGCTTGCAGTCGACGTTGGCGCCGGCGTCGAGCAGCACCGTGCGCCCTCGGGGCGTCGGCAGCAGCGTGGCGATGGCGGCGCGATCGACCCCCTCGATCCGCCCGAGCACCAGGGCGCCGAGCGCCATCATCGCGCCGGAGTTGCCGGCCGAGACGGCGGCGACCGCCTCGCCCGCCTTGACGAGGTCGAAGCAGACGCGGATGGAGCTGTCCTTCTTCCGCCTGAGCACCGCCGCCGGAGACTCGTCCATCGCGATCACCTCCGACGCGTGGCGGACGGTGATCGGCAGGCTCCCCGGCGTCACCCCGAGCCGTGCGAGTTCAGCCTCGACCCGGGCGCGGTCGCCGACCAGCAGCACCGGCTGGCCGAAGGCCCGCGCCGCCTCGACGGCCCCCTCGACCACGACCGCGGGCGCGTGGTCGCCGCCCATCGCGTCGAGCGCGACCGGCAGAGCCGTGGCGGTCACGGCGGGGGGGCGTCTCTCGGGATGGGGCTCGTGTGGACGGGACGCGTCGGCGTCCAAGAGGCTCAGGCCTCGGCCGGGGCGATGTACTCCACCCCCTTGTATGTCCCGCAGTTCGGGCAGACGCGGTGCGGCATGCGCGGCTCCTGGCACTGCGGGCAGCGGCTCGCGTTGGGTGCGGCAAGCTTCTTGTGCGCGCGGATCCGGCCCTGCTTGGACGGGGAGCGCTTCTTCTTGGGGTTGGCCATGGGCGGCGTCGTCTCCGGGGCCGACGGCGGAGGCAGGCGACCCGGCCTCGGCTCTATCGGCTCAGTTTCAGGTTCTTCAGCACCGCGAACCGCGGGTCGACCGTCTCCTCCACGCAGTTGCAGCCGGCGACGTTGAGGTCCTGCCCGCAGTGCGGGCAGAGCCCCCGGCAGTTCTCCCGGCAGAGCGGGGCAAGCGGCATGGCCAGCACCACCTGGTCCACGGCCACCTGCCCGAGGTCGACCTCGAGTCCGCTGTAGTCGAGGACCTCGAGCCCCTCCGCCGGCAACTCGAACGGCAGGTCGGAGAGATCGAGGTCTTCGGGCGTGTCCTCGTACTCCGC
>DATCKS010000014.1:0-1804 GCA_036562265.1 Thermodesulfobacteriota bacterium
ACATGATGTGGTAGAAGCCCTTGCCCTCCTCGCCGAGGATGTTCTCCGCGGGGACGCGCACGTCCTGGAAGGCGAGCAGCGCCGTGTCGGAGGCGTGCATGCCGAGCTTCTCGAGCTTCTTCTCGCGGATGACGCCCGGCGAGTCCATGTCGACGAGGAAGAGCGTGAAGCCGTCGTAGCCGGCGTCCGGGTCGGTCTTCGTCACCAGGACGATGACGTCGGCGCGGTGGCCGTTCGTGATGAAGGTCTTCGACCCGTTGATGACGTACTCGTCGCCGTCGCGGACGGCGCGCGTCTTGATGCCGGCGACGTCGGAGCCGGCGTCGGGCTCGGTGATGCCGAGGCAGAGGATCTTCTCGCCCTTGATCGCGGGCTCGAGGTACTTGCGCTTCTGCTCCTCGGTGCCGAAGGCGTTGATCGGCGGCATCGCCATGTCGGTGTGGACGGCGACGCCCATCGTCAGGCCGCCGCAGTTGGAGCGGGTCATCTCCTCGGCGAGGACGATGTTGCAGAAGTAGTCGCCGCCCTGGCCCCCGTACTCCGGCGGCATCGAGAGCCCGAGGAAGCCGAGCTCGCCCATGCGCGGGAAGACCCAGTCCTCGAACGTCTCCCGCTCCCACTTCTCGGCATGGGGCGCAAGCTCGCTCTCGACGAAGCGGCGGATCGACTGGCGGAGCTCCTCGTGCTCCTCCGTGAAGATGAAGTGCCGGCGCGCCGCGGCGTGGTCCGGCTTGATGACGGCGTCGGTGCTCATGGCCGTCACGCTAACGGAGAGCCGGCCGAAAGTAAACAGTGCTACTTCCTACTTTCTGCCCGGGCTGGGGGCGCCCGGCCGGTGGGGCGCCACCGGGCGGTGGGGAGCCACCGCCGGTGGGGCGCCACCGCCGGTGGGGCGCCGGGGGCCGCGGGCCCGGCCGGAGCGTCCTGCCTTTCCCCGCCATGGGCTGGTCAAGGCAGGACACTTGCCCGCACGGCCGGGGCGACGGAGCGGAAGCGTCCTGCCCTCACCCGCCACTGGCGGGTTAACCCAGGACGCTTGCCCCTGAGTCGCGCGCTAGCCCCGGCCCGTGAGCCGCGCGATCTCCGCCGCCGTCGCCTCGGCGTGCTCGTGGACGTCGGCCCAGGTGTAGCGGCGGAACTCGTCGCCGCGGGCGCGGGCTGCCCGCTCGCGCTCCCGGTCCTGCTCCCAGGCGTGGCGCGTGTGGTGGTAGCGGTAGCCGTCGAGCTCGACCGTGAGACGGTGCGCAGGCCAGCGGCAGTCGACGTAGTGGGCGCCGACGGGCCGGTTCGTCTCGGGCAGCGGCAGGTCGTGGACCCGCAGCAGCCGCAGGAACGCGCGCTCGAGCGCGCTGAGGAGGACGGGGTCGTCGCCGCGCAGGATGCGGCGGAGCTTCCCGGCGCCGGGGGCGGTGGGGCGCCGGGCCAGGACGGCCTCGACGTCCGCCGGGGTCGTCCCGAAGCGGACGTGCGCCTCGTGGCAGGCGCGCGCGAGCTCGCCGGCGCCGAGCTCGGCGGCGACGTCGACGAGCGTGCGCGCCGGGGTCGTGACCGGGATGCCCTTGAAGCGCATCGTGTCGCGCCGGTCGAGGCGACGGCACCGGCGGGCCCGGATGCCCGGCACCCGCCGCTCGGTCGGCGCGGTCACCTCCGGGACCGCGGGTGGCCGCTTGACGAGCCCCAGCAGGTAGGCCGCCGCCATCCCGCTGAGCACGGCCCGCGGCCCGCACGCCTTCACGGCGGCCGTGTAGCGCGCCTCCACGCTCGGCGCCGCGTGCCCGACCCGGTAGACGCCGCGGTACTCCGG
>DATCKS010000041.1:0-1770 GCA_036562265.1 Thermodesulfobacteriota bacterium
GTCGGGTCGCCGTCGACGACCAGGATGTCGGCCAGGGCCCCCTTCTGGATCACGCCGAGCCGTCCGGGATAGGGGTTGCGCGGGCCGGAGAGCGCCAGGAGCTCCGCGTTCCCGGACGTCGCCGCCTTGAGGGCCTGCGCCGGCGTGTACCAGCGCGTCATGGCCGCCAGCATCCTCCCCTGTTGCGCCGTGCCCGTCGGGTCGAACAGGATGTCCGTGCCCCACCCGACCTTCACCCCGTGCTTGATGGCGAGCCCGTAGGCCATGTCGGTGCCCTCCTGCACCATCCTGAGCTTCGCCTGCCGATCCGGATCGGGGAGGACGTTGGCGTGGAACTCCTCGGTGAACGGCTGCAGGTTCCACCAGATGCCCCTGTCGGCCATGACGCGCGCCGCCTCGTCGTCGCCGAGGTGCCCGTGCTCGATGCACTTCACGCCGGCCTCCACGCAGCGCGTGATGCCTTCGGGCATGTAGGCATGGGCCGTGACGTACGTTCCCCAATCCGCGGCGGCGTCCACCGCCGCGCGGATCTCCTCGGGCCTGAACAGCGTGGCGTCGAGGGGGCTGTGGGGGGAGGCGACGCCGCCGCCGGCCGTCAGCTTGATCTGGCTTGCGCCGGCCATCAGTTGCTCGCGCGCGCACCGGCGCACCTCGTCCGGACCGTCGGCGATGGCGGCCGCGCCGAGCGCCTCCGTCCGGGTCGGGGTCGCGCCCGCGCGCGGCACCTCGTAGAGCATGCGGAAGTCGCCGTGCCCGCCGGTTTGCGTGATGACGGCCCCGGAGGGGAAGATCCGCGGCCCCGGGACGAGACCCTCGTCGATCGCCGTCTTCAACGCGAAGGATGGGCCTCCGAGGTCACGAATGGTCGTGAAGCCGCGCATCAACGTGCGCTCGGCCTCGGCGCTCGCGGCGAGATAGAGATAGCCGACGTCCGCGGTCATCAGCGTGGGGAGGGGCGTGGCGGCGAGCATCGCGTGCCAGTGGGCGTCGATGAGGCCGGGCATGAGCACCCGGCCGCCACAATCGATGGTGCGCCCGCTGGCAGGAGGCGGATCGGTGCCGGCGCCGACCGCGGCAATCCTGTCGGCCTCGACGAGGACGTGGACGTCGCTGCGCAGAGGCGCGCCCGTGCCGTCGAAGAGCCGGAGATTGGTGAACACGACCGGTCCCATCGGCGCGGCGGGCGCCGTTCCCGATTGCGCGCCGGCCAGGCCCGGCAGTCCCAGGCTCGCCACGGATGCCGCGATGGCGGAGAGAAAGCCGCGTCGCGAAAGAAGCCGGACCCCTGGCCCGTGAAAGGCGCAGCCGTCGTGGGACACGAGGGGCCGACGTCGGGCAGCAGCGCGCGCGTCCATGTGGTGGTCTCCCGATGCTCGAGGCGTCGCCGGGAGCGTGCGCCGATGCTCGACATGCCCTGCGCGGTGGCGTCTCTCGTGAGGGTTCGCGAGCGAGCGAGCCGTGACCCCGCTTCCGGCCGCGGCCGCCGCCCGCGACCAGCATAGACGATCGCAGCTAGGCGGTGAGCCCGATCAGGACGAGTCCCGCGAGGAGCGCCGCCGGCACGGTGAGCCAGCGCCATCGCCGGGCGCGGCGGAGCGCCGCCGGGAACGACTCGCCGAGCCGCACGGTGCCGCGGCGGAAGCGGCGCTCGACGAGGAGGATCGGGAGGTGGTAGCCGCCGACGGCGAGGCAGGCGAGGAAGACGACCTGGGCGATCGAGCGGACGACGTCGATCTCGGCCACGGGGCGTCAGGGAACGACGCGCGCCGT
>DATCKS010000053.1:0-1880 GCA_036562265.1 Thermodesulfobacteriota bacterium
GGGGAGGAGCCTCGCGTCGATGCCGGCGTCGCCGAACGCGAGGGAGGCGGCGAAGCCCAGAAGCTCGAGGTCGGTCAGCGCAAGCTGGGTCCAGCCGACGTCGCCCGACTCGCCGACCGCGTCGAACCAGTGCGTCTCGGCACGGATGACGCCGTAGTTGGGGACCTCCTGGGAGAGGAAGAGGCCGACGTCCTGTTCGGTCCGGGTCTGCGGCGTAAACAGCGGGTCGTCGGTGTGCGAGGCGCGGATCTGGTAGACGAGCGACGCGTCGCCCAGGGGGAGCGGCGCGGCGAGGGCGTGCGGCGCGGCGACGACGGCGCCGAGGACGAGGAGCGGGAGGAGTCGCCGCGTGCGGCGCAGCGCACCCCGGCCCCCGCAGCCGTCGCCGGCCGCCTGGTCAGATCCGTGGCTCGCCACGCTTCACCGCCCGCTGCCGCGCCGCAGGTCCGCTAGTCGACCAGGACCTGGCCCTCGTGCACGTAGAGGTCGGCGCCGCCGACGTCCAGCTCGGTACGGACGGCGTAGGTCCCGGGGCGGGCGTCCTCCGGGAGGTGCACGATCACATCGCGGTCGGACCGGGGGAGGACCGGCGCGTCGGGAATCGGGATCGTGTGCACCCGGCGACCGGTCGTTGGATCGGCGAGTTGAACCTTCCCGTTCGTGCGGAAGTGGACGTCGCCGGTGTTGCGCACCTGAAGGACGAGCGCCCGCACGCCGTTGGCAAGCCGCGCGTACGTCACGCCGGCGAACTCCGCGGCCGGCTTCGGCCTGCCCACCGTCACGTAGACGACCGAGGCGATCCGCGCCCGGATCGCCACCGCGCGCCTCGGACCCTCTCCCGGCGTCGGCCGCGGCACCTGCTCGACGACGATGGCCGCCCGGTAGCCGCCGGCCGGCGCGCCCCTGGGCACGGTCACGGTGAAGCGGACGTCGGCGGCCGACAGGGGCGGCAGATCGAACTCCGACGGGTTCACGCGGATCCAGGGCGAGGCCGAGCGGGGGCCGGTGCCGCGCTTGAGGAACGTGATCGCGCCGTCGCGCTCGAGCCGCCAGTCTTCGGTGTAGACCTTGATGCGCGCCGTCTCGCGCGCCCCGTTGTGCACCTCGATGGCGTCGGTGTACGGCTTGCCGGGCGTCGCCTCGATGTCGAATCGGATCGGGGCGAGACTGAACGACGGACCGGCGGCGTCTGCCGGCAGGGGGACGGCCGCGGCCGCGAGCGCGAGAGCAGCGCCGAGGGCAAGGGATCCTGATGCGCGCATGGATGCGAGGCCTCCGTCGGTCAGGGCGAGCTCAGCGTCAGGGTTGCCGTGGTCGTGTAGAAGCCGGGGTTGTAGGTCCAGCGGTTCTGCAGCCGGAAGGTGACGTCCGAGTTCGTGACGGTGAGGAGCGTGCTCGCGCCCTGGGCCATCGTCTGGGGCGCGGCCACTGCCAGCGTTCCGCCGGCGAGCCAGCCCTCGTTCGTCCTCGACGAGGTCCAGGAGACGTTGCTGGCGTCGATGACGCTCGCGCCGGCCCGCAGGTGGTCGTTGGCGACGATCGTGAGGCGCCACGGCCGCAGGACGCCGCCGCGGATCTCGACCTCGATCCGGACCGTCGCCGGTGTCGAGGCGATGGTCGGCTGCAGATCGGGGTTCGCGTCCAAGAAGGTGATCGAGGCCGGGGTGACGTTCAGGGAGAGGCGCTGCGCCTCGGCCGCCCGCGGGGCGGCGAGGAGCGCGAGCCCGGCGAGGAGACCGAGGAGCGGAGCGGCAAGGGCGCGGCGGGTTCGGGTCGGGTCCTGGCGCCGTTCCACGGTGCCAGCTCCTCCAGGCGTCCTCGAGACGCGTTCCGGAAACAGCCCGGCCCCGCTGCCGCCGGGGCTCTCCCCGGGCCAGGGG
>DATCKS010000057.1:0-1899 GCA_036562265.1 Thermodesulfobacteriota bacterium
ACGTCCTCCGGTTCGCCCACGTATCCCATCGGCACGCTGTTGCGGACGCCGTCGATGACCGCCTTCGGCAGCCGCTCGTGGGCCACCGTGCGGATGGCGCCCGGCGCCACGGCGTTCACGTTCACCTGGAAGGGTGCAAGCTCGCGCGCAAGGGCGCGGGTGAATCCCAGGACGCCCGACTTCGCCGCGCAGTAGTCCGCGAACCCGACGTCGCCCACGAGCGCCGTGTCGGACGACATGTTCACGATCTTGCCGCTTCGCCGCTCGCGCATCTCGGGCACGACCTGGCGCGAGCAGAGGAGGGTGGCCACGAGGGACACGCCGATGACGAAGCGCCAGGTCTCGGGCTCCGACTGGAAGAACTCCGTCGCCTTCTCGCGGGCGCTCTGCCCGACGTTGTTGAAGAGGATGTCGATCCGCCCGAAGGCGCGCCGCGCCTCGGCGAAGGCGGCCGCGACCTCGGCCTCGACCGTGCAGTCCACGGCGAGCGCCAGCGCGCGACCCCCCGCCGCCTCGATGGCGGCCGCCGTGTCCCTCGCACCGTCGGCCTGGCGGTCCATGACGACGACCGCGGCGCCGTCCCGAGCGAGGCGCAGGGCCGATGCCCGGCCGATCCCCTGGGCGCCTCCGGTCACGACCGCGATGCGACCGTCGAGCCTGCGCGACATACACGCCTCCTCATCCGTGGCTAGTGGAAGGTTCGCCCGCCGTCGACGGCGAGCGCGGCGCCGGTGACGAAGGACGACTCGGCGCTCGTGAGATAGAGGATCGCGCGGGCGATCTCGATCGGCTCGGCGACCCGGCGCAGCGCGTACCGCGCCCTGATCCGCTCGAACTCCGCCGCGGGATCGGCCGCGCCCTCGAACGACACCCGGAACATCGGCGTGTCGACGATCCCCGGGCAGACGGCGTTCACTCGCACGTGGTCGGCGGCGGCCTCGATGGCGAGCGCCTTGCCGAACATGACGAGACCGGCCTTCGAGGCGCAGTAGGCGGTCCGGTTCGGCAGGGGGCTGAGCGCCGCGCCCGACGCGACGTTGACGATCGTGCCGCCTCCCGCGGCGCGCAGGAGCGGGAGGGCGGCGCGACAGACGAGGTAGGGGCCGGTGAGGTTCACCGCCAGGACGCGCGCCCAGTCGGCCGGCCCGGTCTCGCCGAGCGGCGCGAGGAGGTCCACGCCGGCCGAGTTGACGACGCCGTCGAGACCGCCGAGGGCGCGCGCCGCCTCGGCCACCGCGGCTTCCACGGCGGACGGCTCGGCCACGTCGGCGACGAGCGCCACGTACCGGCCGGCCTCGCCGTGACAGGCGTTCCGCACCGCCTCGACGCCCGCGCCGTCGCGGTCGACGAGCGCGAGGGCGGCCCCCTCCTTCGCGAACAGCTCCGCCGTGGCGCGGCCGATGCCCGACGCGGCCCCGGTGATCAGCACCCTCCGGCCGGCGAGCCTCACGGCCGCGCCTCCAGCTGCGGGCGGACCGCGTCGGCCACCTGGTCGCACCGGGCGAACCAGACGCGCGGGTGGCCGAGGATGTGCCGGATCAGCCTCTCGAGCATGGTGATGCGCGACGGCCGGCCGATGATCTGCGGGTGCATGGCCAGGACGAAGGCGCGCTCCTCCCGGTAGAGCGTGTCGAACTCGTCGATCCACGCCTCGAGGACCGACGAGGGCGGGTGCATGGTGCGCCCGGGCAGCGTGATGCTGTAGAGGAAGAACGGCGCGTCGTCGAGCACCCAGGCGAACGGCAGCTCGACGATGCGCGTGCGGCGGCCGTCGATCTCGAGCAGGTACGGCTCGTCGTCGTCGAAGAAGTTCGACGAGTAGCCGAAGCCGTACTCCTCGAGGAGCCGCATCGTGATCGGGCTGAACTCGGCGGCGGGCGAGCGGTAGCCGACCGGCTT
>DATCKS010000050.1:0-1703 GCA_036562265.1 Thermodesulfobacteriota bacterium
GGTCGCGCATCTGTGCGGGCTCGACGAGAGGCCCAAGCCCGGTGAGCCAGGCTGACCCACGGGCTCACGACCCCAAGGCCTGACGGTCTACCGGGCTCGGCTCGTTGACGCCCCCAAGATACAAGGCCTTTCCATTTTCCACGCCCCCGGTCCGCGAAAGTACCGAAGAACATTGAGGTTCGACCGCGACCACGCCGGTAAGTGCCCGGAGAGCCTCGAGGGCCGACCGCGGTCGGGCAGGAAAACGTCAAGGCCTGACCCCAGATAGTATTGGCAACCTCCTTAAGAGACGGTAGGCATACCGGATAAGTTAGTACAGACTATCCGGCATGACGACAGCATCCCGGCCCCTCGACGCGCTTCGAGCCGACCCCCGCCTGGCCATCAGCGAGACGGCGATCGTCTGCCTCGCCTGCGGCCGGGCGTACCGGCAGCTCACCAACACCCACCTGGCCCGGCACGGCCTCTCGAGCGAGACCTACAAGTCCACGTACGGGTACAACGCCGGGCGCGCCCTCATGTGCGAGGCGCTGCGCCGCGTCTACCAGGCCCGCGGACGTCGGGTGGACGCCGCGAAGCAGCTCAGACGGCGGCCGTTCCGCGAGGACCCGGGGCTTGCCGCGCTTGCGGCGCGCCGCCGCATCCGGCTCGAGGAACGGCTCAACCGATCTTCGGCGATCCTGCGGGCGTCCCTGGGGGTAACCGCGTGACGACCGGGCCGCGTGCCGAACCGGGGCTCGAGCGCCGCGAGGCCCGGCGGGACGAGGAGGCGGCGGCGCGGCCGCGCCCGCGGCGCCGCTACTCGAGCCAGCTGCTCTTCGACGGGAGCCGCGAGGTGCTCATCCTCCACGGCGGCGAGGAGTACCGGCTGCGGATCACCCGCGCGGGGAAGCTCATCCTCACGAAGTAGCCCGTGCCCGTCAGGGTTCCGCCCACATCCGCAGCAGGTTCGTGAAGGTCTTCGACAGGAGATCGAACTCGCGTGTCTTGCCGTGCCGCTCGAACAGCGTGCGACGCGCCGTGTCGAGGTCGAAGAGCAGCTCCCGGCGCGCCGGGTCGCGCACGAGGCTCTGCGCCCATCCGACCGCCACGAGGCGGACGCCGCGCGTGACCGGCTCGACGCGATGGAGGCTCGAGGAGGGGTAGGTGACGAGCGAGCCGGGGTCGAGCTTGAAGGCCTGCTCTCCCTGGGGGCTCTCCATGACCAGCTCGCCGCCGTCGTAGGAGGCCGGATCGGCGAGAAAGAGCGTGAAGGAGACGTCGGAGCGCGTCGCGCGGCTCGCGCTGCTGCGCATGACGGCGTCGTCCACGTGCGTGCCGTACTGCATGCCCGGCTCGTAGCGGGCGAAGAGGATCGGCCGCACCGCCTTCGGCCGCACGGCGAGCTCGAACACCGGATTGCGGCGGAGGGCCGCCGCCACCACGCGCGCGAGCGCCCTCGCCTGCGGCGACCCGGGAGGCAGTTGCGTGTTGTGCTTGACCTGGCGCGCGTTCCAGCCGGCCGTCGCGCGGCCGTCCTCGAAGGGGACGCGCTCGAGGCGCGCCGTGAGGTCGGCCACCTCGTCGCGGGAGAGCACGTTGGCGATGCAGAGGATCATCTCGGCCTCCTCGGTGCGCGGGGTGCCGCGGACACCACGGTAGGAGCGGAGGGAACGACATGAATCGGACGACGAAGATCTGGGTCGGGATCGGCGCGTACGTGC
>DATCKS010000051.1:0-2112 GCA_036562265.1 Thermodesulfobacteriota bacterium
GAGTCGCGCGGCGGCGAAGGCCACGCCCATCGACAGCACCTCTCGCGCGACGACGTGCAGGCCTCTCCCCGGCTCGCTCCCGGCGGCCGCGCTGAGCGCGGACACCGCCGCGAACGCGGCCAGCGGGACGAGGAGGAGCGTGGGCGGCCTCCACGGCGCCTCGCGCGCGTCCGCGCGGCTCACGGCAGCGCCGAGCACCACGCCCCAGGCGGCGGCCGCCGCCACGATCTCGAGCGCGACGGAGAAGAAGACCGTGACGACCAGGAGCCCGAGGACCGCGGCGCAAAGGCGTCCCTCGTCGAACGTCCAGTCCCTCAGCGCGCGCACGGCGGCATGCTCCTGACCAAAGGGCGAATCATCGCGGCGCGACGAGCGGGCGATCGCGAACGGACCGTGCCTACGCCGCTCGCCGGGCCGTTCGTGACCAGGCATGGCCGAACAGCACGCCGAAGGCCGCGAGGAGGAACCCGAGCGCGCCGGCCATGACGATGATCAGCCCCTTTCTCGGTTTGACCGGCGAGGGACGAGGCGTCGGCTCGACGATCACCCGCGACTCGTACGTGTTCGTCGGACTCAGAACCTGATCCCACAGGGCGATCTGGCCGCGCAGGTCGTTCAGCTCCGAGAGCCGCCGGCTCTTCTCGAGGACCAGCATGGCGGTCATCGGATCGGACCGGGCCGCGCGGCTCTCGATCTCGCGGTCGAGCCGGACCAGCTCCTCCTCGAGCCGTGCCACCGTGGCCGCCAGCCGGCCCCGCTCTTCGCGCTGAACGCCGACGTACTGCGCGAAGAGGCCCTCGAGGTGTCCCAGCACGCCGTCGGTCACCGCCTCGAGGAACGCCTGGCTCTCCTCGGCGCTGCGGCCGTGAGCCGTGATCTCGATGATCGACGAGGGGTTCCTGTCGTCGACCGCGGCCACCGCCTCCACGCGCGGGTACGGTCGAGGTACGCCGTCCGCGTCGACCTGGTGCTCCTCTCGCAGGCGGTCGACCAGGTCCTTCGGCCGTTCCAGGGGCACGAACGCCACCTGCGCCCCCACCCCTCGCGCGACCTGGGCCACCTGGCCGATCTGGATCACCACGCGGCTCTCGAACGTCGGGGGGATCAGGAAGACCACGACAGCCGCGGCGAGCGCCGACCCGAGCGCCGTCGCGAGGATGGCGAGCCGGCGCCGCCTGAACGCCTCCCACAGCTCGCGGAGGTCGACCTCGTCCTGATCCGGCCGTCGTCCGGCAACGTCCGGTTGCCCCGGTCGGTACTCGATCATCGGTTCCGCCATCGCTCCACCCGAATGCGGCCGTGCAGGGCCGACGCAGGCCGGCGTTGCCGGCGATTGTAGGCGATCCGCCGTCCCCCTGTCAGGCCGGTCCCCTGCGGGCGCCGCCCGCCGCCGCTCGAGCCGGCGGGAGCGGCCCTGTCCCGTCGACGCGATCCCACCGCGCCTACTCCGGCCGTCGCCCGAAGGCCGACCCGGCGGCCGCCTGTGCCGGCCGGCCGCGAAAGGCCGCGTAGCGCGCCGTCACGTACGCCTCGACGGCACGCCGGAAGCGCGCCCGATCGTATCGCTCGACGTGCCGGCGGATCCCCTCCGGATCGAACCGGTGCCGGACCGCCTCGAAGGTCTCCACCGCGGCCGAGAGCGCCTCGACCGTCTGTTCGTGGAAGAAGACGCCGGTCGGCGTGTGCTCCCCGTCACCGGCCACCGATCGTCCGTCGAGCGGGACGACCGTCTCGACCACGCCGCCTCGGCCGTAGGCGATGACCGGCTTGCCGCAGGCCATCGCCTCGAGCGGCACGATGCCGAAGTCCTCTTCACCCGGGAAGACGAGCGCCCGGCACCCGGCGTAGGCCTCGCGAACCTCGTCGTCGGAGCACTGCCCGAGAAACTCGATCCCCGGTCCCGCGAGCGCCTTGAGGCGTCGCTCCTCCTGGCCGCCGCCGATGACTTTCAAGGGGCGGCGCATCCGCGTGAACGCCTCGATGGCCAGGTCCAGCCGTTTGTAGGGCGCGAAGGCCGAGACGACGAGGTAGTAGCCGTCGTCCCGGGTCGAGACGGCGAACCGGTCGAGGTCGACCGGGGGCGCGATGACGTCGGCCTCGCGCCCGTAGATC
>DATCKS010000070.1:0-5363 GCA_036562265.1 Thermodesulfobacteriota bacterium
GCACCGAGGCCCGCCCCGGCCAGGCCGGCGGCACCGAAGCCGGCGGAGCCGGCCAGACCGGCGGCTGCCGCGAAGCCGGCGGCCGCGCCGAAACCGGCGGAACCTGCACGGCCGGCGGTGACCGCGAAGCCGGCGGCCGCCGCGAAGCCCGAGGTGGCCGCGAAGCCGGCGGCCGCGCCGAAGCCGGCCGTCACGACACAGCCAGCGGCAAGCGCGAAGCCGGCCGATACGGCGCGCCCGGCGCCGAGCGTCGCACCGGCGAAGCCGACGCCGCCCAGGCCGGCGGAGACCGCCAGGCCGGCCGCCGCGGCACCGAGACCGGCCGCACCACCGGCGGCCGATGAGGGCGCCGTCGGGCCGGCGGCGGCTCGCGCGGGGCGCAACATCCAGACCCTCGAAGCCTGGCTTCGGAACATCAAGCGGCGGTAACGATGTCGTTCCAGGCGTGCCTGCGCGATCTCGTCGACAAGGTTCCCGGTAGCCAGGCGAGCTTCCTCATGGGCGTGGACGGCATCCCGGTGGAGACCTACGTGCCGGACACCGGGTTCGACCCGCAGCAGGCGGGGGCCGAGTACGCCACGGTGCTCGCCGCCGCGCGCCGCGCCTCGCAGTCGCTCGAGGCGGGAGACGTCGAGGAGCTGGCCATCCAGACGGATCGGGGGACGCTCCTGGTGCGGCTCGTGACCCCGGACTACTTCGTCGCGCTCGCCCTCGGGCCGGGCGCCATCCGCGGCCGCGGGCGCTTCCACCTCCGCCTCGCCTCGCTCAAGCTGGCGCCGGAGCTGGCCTGAGCGGCTCCCCGGTAGAAGAGCCTCGTCGGCTTGTCAATCGCCGACACCGCGTGCTATCCTCCCGCCGTTTTGGGCCGGGAAGGAGGCTTGCCGGGTGGAGGCGCGCAAGATACTCGTCATCAGCGGCCCCAACCTCAACCTCCTCGGCACCCGCGAGCCCGAGATCTACGGTCGGACGACCCTCGCGGAGATCGAGGCGAGCCTGCACGCCCTCGGGCGCGAGCTGGGCGTCGAGGTCGAGACCTTCCAGTCGAACCACGAAGGGGCCATCGTCGACCGGATCCATCAGGCGGCGGCGGGGCCGACGCCGGTTTCGGCCATCGTGATCAACCCGGCGGGCTACACGCACACGAGCGTGGCCATCCGGGATGCGCTGGCCGCCGTGCGGATTCCGGTCGTCGAGTGCCACCTGTCCAACACCCACCGCCGCGAGGCGTTCCGGAGGCGGTCGTACGTCTCCGGTGTCGCGGTCGGGATCATCGCCGGGTTCGGCGCCGAGAGCTACCGGCTCGCGCTTCGGGCAGCGGCGGCCCTGACCGCATAAGGATTCCGATGTCACGTTCGCGTCTCGCACGAGCCGCGAGCCTCGTGACGGCTCGCGGGCTCGATGCCCTGCTCGTCACGTCGCTCGAGAACCTGCGCTACCTCTGCGGGTTCACCGGGTCCGACGGCGCGCTCCTCGTCTCCGCGGACGGCGAGGGACGCTTCCTGACCGACTCCCGGTACGAGACCCAGGCGGCTCAGGAGACGCGCGACGTGTCGGTCACCATCTACAAGCGCAAGCTCGACGGCATCGTCGACGCCGTGAAGGCGGCGGGCGCGAGCCGGATCGGCTTCGAGGCGGCCGCCGTGTCGGTGGAGACGGCCAACGCGCTCGGCGCCCAGCTCGCCGCGGTCAAGACCGCCGCGGGCGGCGCCGTCTCGCTCGAGCCCGTGCCGTCCGAGGTGATGGCCGGCCTCAGGATGCGCAAGGACGCCGAGGAGCTCGACCTCCTCAGGCGGGCCGCCGCCATCGCGGCCGACTCGCTCGCGCACACGCTCGCCCTCGTGAAGGAGGGCATGCGGGAGATCGACCTCGCGCTCGAGCTGGAGTTCGCGATGCGCAAGCGGGGGGCCGAGCGCCTGGCGTTCGACACCATCGTGGCCTCCGGCGTCCGCTCCGCGCTGCCGCACGGCCGCGCGTCCGAGAAGCGGATCGCGGCGGGCGAGCTGCTCACGATCGACTACGGCGCCCGCTACAACGGCTACAACTCCGACGAGACCTGGACCGGCGTCGTCGGGGAGCCCTCGGCCGAGCAGCGCCGCATCTTCGGGATCGTCAGGGAGGCGCAGGCGGCCGGCATCGCCGCCGTGCGGGCCGGCGTCAAGGCGTCCGAGGTGGACGCCGCGGCGCGCCGCGTCATCGACGAGGCCGGCTACGGCCGCAACTTCGGGCACGGGACGGGCCACGGGATCGGGCTCGCCGTCCACGAGGCCCCGGGCGTCAACACCTCGGGCACGGTGGTCCTCGAGCCGGGCATGGTGATCACGGTGGAGCCGGGCATCTACCTGCCCGGCTTTGGCGGCGTGCGGCTCGAGGACATGGTCGTCGTGACCGAGACCGGCGCCGAGGTGATCACACGAACCCCCAAGGACCTCCGGAGCGTGGGGTAGGAGCATCGTCCATGGCCAGCGTGTCCACCGCCGACTTCCGCAAGTCGCTCAAGATCGAACTGGAGGGCGAGCCGTTCGTCATCGTCGACTTCCAGCACGTCAAGCCCGGCAAGGGCGGCGCCTTCGTGCGGACCAGGCTGAAGAGTCTCAAGACCGGCCGGGTCCTCGAGCGGACGTTCCGGTCGGGCGAGACGGTCGACACGCCGGACCTGGACGAGCACGAGGCGCAGTACCTCTACCGGCAGGACGACCAGTTCTGCTTCATGGACACGTCGACCTACGAGCAGATCTTCCTCGACGCCGACCACGTGGGCGAGGCGGCCCAGTGGCTCCAGGAGAACCTCGGCGTCCGGCTCGTCTTCCACCAGGGCAAGCCGCTGTCGATCGACCTGCCGATCACCGTGAACCTCAAGATCGTCAAGACCGACCCGGGCGTCCGCGGCGACACCGCGACCGGCGGCAGCAAGCCGGCCACGCTCGAGACCGGCGCCGTGATCCAGGTGCCGCTCTTCCTCAACGAGGGGGACATCGTGAAGGTCGATACCCGGAGCGGCACCTACATCGAGCGCGTCAAGTGACGGCCGGCTCGCGGCGCCCGGGGACCTTCGGACCGCGTCATCGGGTTCCTGCACCGCCAGCTCGACGAGAGGAGAGCCGGGTGTGGATCTGAAGGAGCTACGCGCCCTCTTCAAGCTGATGGCCGAGGCCGACATCGCCGAGCTGGAGGTCGACCACGGCGAGGAGCGCATCCGCGTCAAGCGGGGACCGACGGGCGGCGCGACGCCGCCTCCGCCAGCCTACATCCCCATGTCGGCCCCGCCGGCGGTCCTCCCGGCGGCCGCGGCGTCGCCGGCCGGCACGCCGCCGGCCCAGGGCGAGGCGGCCGGCGCCGGCGGCGACAAGGTCGGCACCGGCAACTACCGCAGCATCACGTCCCCCATGGTCGGCACGTTCTACCGCGCGCCGGCGCCCGACGCCGCGCCGTACGTGGAGGTCGGCACGGTCGTCAAGAAGGGCCAGACGCTCTGCATCATCGAGGCGATGAAGCTCATGAACGAGATCGAGGCCGAGGTGGACGGCAGGATCATCGCCATCCTCGTCGAGAACGGCCAGCCGGTCGAGTTCGGCGAGGAGCTCTTCCGCATCGAGCCCCTCTAACTCCGTGTTCACGAAGGTCCTCGTCGCCAACCGCAACGAGATCGCCGTTCGGGTGATCCGGGCCTGTCGCGAACTCGGCATCCGCACGGTGGCCGTCTACTCGACGGCCGACCGCGACGCGTTGCACGTCAAGCTGGCCGACGAGGCGATCTGCATCGGACCGCCCCCCTCGAAGGACTCCTACCTCAACATCGCGGCGATCCTGTCGGCCGCCGAGGTCACCGACGCCGAGGCGATCCACCCCGGCTACGGCTTCCTCTCGGAGAACCCGGCGTTCGCGGAGGTCTGCGAGTCGTCGGGCATCAAGTTCATCGGGCCGACCTCCGAGAACATGCGGCTCATGGGGAGCAAGATCGCCGCGCGCGAGACGGTCACGCGGGCCGGCGTGCCGATCCTGCCGGGCGCGCGGGGGGCGGTGAGAACCGAGGAGGAGGCCGTCCGGATCGCCAAGGAGATCGGCTTCCCGGTGATCATCAAGGCGTCGGCGGGCGGCGGCGGCCGCGGCATGAAGGTCGTCAACTCGAGCGCGTCGCTCGTGAACGCGTTCCTCACCGCGCAGAGCGAGGCGATGGCCGCCTTCGGCAACCCGGACGTCTACATCGAGCGCTACGTCCGGCGGCCGCGGCACGTCGAGATCCAGATCCTGGCCGACAACTACGGCAACATCGTCCACCTGGGCGAGCGCGACTGCTCGATCCAGCGGCGCCACCAGAAGATCATCGAGGAGGCGCCGTCGCCGGCCCTGACGCCCAGGCTGCGCGAGAAGATGGGCGCGGCGGCGATCAAGGCGGCCAGGTCGGTCGGCTACCAGAACGTCGGGACCGTGGAGTTCCTCCTCGACGAGTCGGGCGACTTCTACTTCATGGAGATGAACACCCGCATCCAGGTGGAGCACCCGGTCACCGAGGCGGTCACCGGCATCGACCTCGTCAAGGAGCAGATCCGGGCGGCCTACGGCGAGCGCCTCACGCTCCGGCAGAAGGACATCCAGCTGCGCGGCCACGCCATCGAGGTGCGCATCAACGCGGAGGACCCGGACACCTTCACACCGTCCCCCGGCCGCATCACCGCCTACCACCCGCCGGGGGGGCTCGGCGTGCGGGTGGAGTCGGCGGCGTACCAGGACTACGTGGTCGTCCCGTACTACGATTCGCTCATCGGCAAGCTGATCTGCAGCGGCGCCACGAGGCAGGAGGCGATCGCCCGGATGCGCGGCGCCCTCGGCGAGTTCGTCATCGAGGGGATCAAGACCACCATCCCGCTCCACCAGCGCATCATGGGAGACCCCGAGTTCGTGAAGGGGCAGGTCGACACCGGCTTCCTCGAGCGCTTCCAGCAGCGGCAGGGACAGGGCGAGGGCTAGGGGCGTGGAGCGCTGGCGCCGGCTCGGCTTCGAGGTCCGCAGCGGCGCCGCGAACATGGCGCTCGACGCCGCCACCCTTGCCGCGGTCGAGGCGGGCGAGGCGCCGCCGACCCTCAGGCTCTACGCCTTCTCGCCCCCCGCGCTCTCGCTGGGGTACGGGCAGCCGGACGACGAGGTCGATCGCGAGGCCTGCCGCCGCCTCGGCATCGACGTGGTGCGCCGCCCGACCGGGGGGCGCGCCGTCCTGCACGAGCGCGACCTCACGTACGCGGTCGTCCTGCCGGTCGACGACCCCCGGGTTCCGCCGAGCGTTGCCGGCACCTACCAGGTGATCGCCGAGGCCTTGCGCGACGCCCTCCTCGCGCTCGGCGCCCGGGAGGTCGCCGTCGCCCCGAGAC
>DATCKS010000072.1:0-4466 GCA_036562265.1 Thermodesulfobacteriota bacterium
CCGCCCCCCTCCATCGCCATAGCGGCCCAGCCGCCGGCGGCGTCGGCCGAGCTGCTGGCGCGGGGCAAGGAGGTGTGGGACGAGGCGCAGTGCGCCCAGTGCCACGGCGAACGAGGGAAGGGGGACGGGCCGTCGGCCCCCGACCTGACGGACGACTTCGGCTTCCCGATCCTGCCGGCCGACCTGACGACCGGCCTCTTCAAGTCGGGCGCCGGCGTCCGCGACATCTTCCGGACGATGTCGACCGGCCTCGACGGGACCCCGATGCCGTCGTTCGCCGATGCCTTCCCGGACGAGAACGACCGCTGGGCGCTCGCCTATCACGTCCTGTCGCTGTCGGCCTATCACGACCCGCTCTACGCGACGCCCGAACCGCTCCCCGACTCGGTGAAGCAGGCGCTCGACGACCCGGAGGAGGCGCACCCGACCCCGGCCGAGGCCTACCAGTGGACCGGCCTCACGGACCGGAACCTTCCCGTCTACCGGATGCCGGCGCGCTGACGCCCGGAGGAGACGATGCCGATGCCTGACGTGACGGCCTTTCCGACGGCGCTGGCCGACGCGATCGATGCGCTCGGGCCGGGCGCCCGCGCGGTCGTCGTCGCCTACGGCGGCGCCTTCGCCGCCGGCCTGGCGACGATCTGCTTCCTGGTGCTCTTCGTCCTCGCCGGCCTCGCGCGCGACGCGGAGGCGCCGAAGTTCACCATGCTCGAGAAGGAGCGGCACGATGTCGAGTGATCACCCGGACCGGGCACGTCCGCCCACGGGGGACGGCCAGCAGCCGCCGGTCGAGACGCACTTCCGCTACCCGGTCAGCGACGTGTACGATCCGGAGGCGCTCGCGGAGCGCGGCCCGGTCTACACCTATCGGTACTCCGGGACGCGGGAGCTGGAGGGGGTCGTCAACTGGTGGCTCTTCGCCGTGATCCTCGGGCTCGCCGCCTGGGGCGCCTTCTACACGCTCTCGTACTGGGGCGGCCCGGGGCCGGGCCTCGACTACTCGATCCCGGTCTAGCCGAGCGCGGCGCCCGGCTTTGCCCGGGCAGGCAGCGTGACGGGGTCCGTCCTGCAACGGAGGAAAAGGCCCATGCCGAGCCCGATCGTCTTCCGCATCGTCCTGGCCGCCGCCTGGCTGAACCTTGCCGTGCTCGCGGCCGACGCCCTGTACAACGTCGTCAAGGCGTTGGCCAACGCCCTCGGCGCGACCGGTCCCGCGTACTTCTAGCGGGACGGGAGGTTCGACGCATGGAACCCGAGATCCCGGCGTTCTGGCAGACGGCTCCCAACGCGATCGAGTGGACGGCGCTCGTCCTCTTCTTCGCCTGGACACTCTTCGGCGTCGTCCACTTCGTCCACCTCAAGTTCAGGCACGGCGTGGAGATGCCGCTCGACCTCGAGCGCTACCTCGCCTGGCGCGCGCGGACGCGTGCCGCGGGCAACGGGCACGGCGCGGAGAACGGGCGGGCGAAGGAGTAAGTCCGATGTTTCCCGCCCCGGAGATCCGCCTGCCGCCGGAGGTCCGCCGTGGCGAGGTCATCCCGGTCTACGTCAAGTTCCGCCACCCGGTGCGGACCGGCCTCGAGAAGGTGGCCGGCCGGTTCGTGCGGGTCGCGGAGCCGTACTTCATCCGGGTGATGGAGGCGCGGTACCTCGGGGCGGTCGTCTGCCGCTACGACATGACGCCGGCCCTCGCCGACAACCCGCTCGTGAGCTTCAAGCTGCGCGCCGTCGAGGAGGGGCTCGTGAGCGTCGCGGCCTGGGACAGCCGCGGCGTCCGGACCGAGGCCGTGGTCGCCCTCCGGTTCGCCGGCGGATGACGGGTCTGCGGCTGGCCGCCATCGGGCTTGCGGCACTGGTGGCCGCGGCGCCGGCGTTGCGGGCGGCCACGCCGGCCGGGCTGCGACCGGCCCCCGTCGCCGATCCCGACGACCCCGAGCGCTGCGTCGCGTGCCACGAGCGGGAGGTCGAGGCGTGGCGCGCCTCGTCGCACGCGAAGGCCGCGGCCACGGAGGGGTTCTTCGCCTCGCTCCACCGTTTCGGTGCGCCGGCAGCCGACGTCGCCAGCCGGTGCCTCGCCTGTCACACGCCGGCCGCACGCGACCCGGCCGCAGCAGCCAGCCGGCTCATCGCGGGGGAACCGGCGCCGGGCGTGACCTGTGTGGCGTGCCACGGGGGGAGCCGGGCGGCGCACCCGGTCCGCGTCCTGCCGCGCGCCGTGGGGGCGCCGGCCGAGACCTGCGCCGGCTGTCACCGCTGGCAGCCGCCGGCCGTCGCGTGCTCGACCGTCTACGACGGCTGGCGCGCGAGCCCTGCCGCGGCCGCCGGGATGACCTGCCAGGCGTGTCACATGCCGGACGGCTCGCACCGCTTCGAGGGGAGCCGGTCGGCCGCCATGCTCCGCCGGGCGGCCACCGTCCGCATGACGGCCGGCACCGACGCGGACGGCCCGGTCGCGATCGTCGAGGTCCGGAGCCTCGCCGGCCATCGCGTTCCCGACGGTTGACCCTGGGGTTCGGCGGTGGTCCTGGACGTGACCGCGGAAGATCCCTCCGGCTTCGTCTTCGCCGCCGAGCGGCGGCTCTACCGGAACGTCGGCCTCGATGCGTCCGGCAACGAGACGGCCCTGCCCTGGGAGATCGTCGCCGTTGCCGAGCGCTCGACCGCGCTCCGCCCCGGCGAGGTCCGGCGGGAGGCGATCCGGCTGCCGCTCCCCCCCATGCCGGGCCAGCGCCTCCGGCTCCGCGCGGTCCTGAGCTACCGCCGACTCCCGGCCGACGAGCCGCTGCCGATGGCCGAGGCCGAGACGACGGCCGTGATGCGGCGTTGACGCATGGCCCACCCACTTGCCCCGCAGGCCGCGCCGCTCTCCCTCGAGTCGCTCTTCGCCCTCGGCCTATCCCTCTCCGCCGCGCTCTACGTCGCCGGGTGGCGACGGCTGCGACGCCGGGGGCGCGGCCGGGCGAGGCCGGCGGCCTGGCGCGCCGGCTGCTACGCGGGCGGGGTCGCCGCGCTCGCGCTGGCCGTCGTCTCGCCGATCGCGACCGCGGGCGAACGGTTCTTCTCCGCCCACATGGTGCAGCACCTCCTCCTGGCCGTGGTGGCGCCTCCGCTCCTCTGGCTCGGCGCTCCGACGGTTCCGCTCCTCTGGGGCCTTCCGGGCCGGCTGCGGCGCCCGATCGGGCGGCTCCTCGCCGCCCGCCGTCCCATCGGGCGGGCGCTCCGCCTCCTCGCTCGCCCGGCCGTGGCGAGCCTCCTCTACCTCGCCACCCTCGCCTTCTGGCACGTCCCGGTCTTCTACGACGCCGCGCAGGGCCCCGCGCTCGTGCACCACCTCGAGCACGTGCTCCTCCTCGGGACGGCGCTCGCCTACTTCTGGCCGGTGATCCATCCAACCGGCGGGTCGAGGCCGCTCGGCTACGGCGCCACGCTCCTCTACCTCGTGCCGCCGATGGTCGAAGGGGACGTGATCGGCGCGCTCATCAGCTTCGCGCAGGTCCCGCTCTACGCCACGTACGCCGCGATCGCCGGCGCCGACCTCGACGCGGTCGTCGCCGACCAGCGAGCCGGCGGCCTCGTGATGTGGGTGGGCGGGGGGCTCTTCTGGCTCGTGCCGATGAGCGTGGTCTTCTTCCTGGCCTCCCGGGATGCGAGGCCGCGGGCAGGGGCGCCGGTCGCGCCGCTCCCCGTCTCGCCCTCGCAGGCGCCGCCGCGCGGCGCCCGGTGACGAGGACCACGGGCGCGCCGGTCTCGACGCCTTTGCCGGCGTGAAGCCGCGGCGGCGGCCGGCACGACGGGCGCATCGGCGTGCGATCGGCGGCGTGTGGGAGGGAGCGTGGCCTGCCTGCTATCCATTGCAGCGCTCGTCCTCGTACTGGCCGTTCCGCGGCTCGCGCTGGGAGCGGAGGAGAGGCCGGACGGTCTCGAGGGGTTGCGCTGGTTCCGGTACGGCCTGCCGTCCGAGGAGCGCCGCGAGCCTCCGGAAGGCCCGACCCGCGAGCAGACGAGCCCGTTCGGCCTCGAGGTGCTCGCATCCGAGTTGCGGCGCGGCATGACCGACCACGGGACCGGCGACCGGTCCGACTTCGACGTCCGGTCGACGCGCCTCCTCGCCCGCGTCACCTTCAGGCCGGTTCGCAGCCTTTTCTTCTACGGTCTGGTCGGCCAGGCGGACCTCGACAGCCCGTCCGAGGACGCCGACTTCGACGGCGACTTCGGGATCGCCTACGGCGGCGGGGCGGGGCTCGCCCTGTCGCGCGAGGAGGACCGGTACGACACGACGCTCTTCCTCGAGGGGCGGTACCTGCAGTTCGAGAGCGAGGCGTCCGCCGTGCCGTTCACCGATCCCGGCGGCGACACGGTCCGCGCGGACGAGCGGTTCCGGTGGCGGGAGTGGGAAGGGAGGGTCGGCGTCTCGTGGCGCATCCACACGACGCGGCCGTACCTGGGGCTCCGCTACTCCGATGCCG
>DATCKS010000079.1:0-2015 GCA_036562265.1 Thermodesulfobacteriota bacterium
AGGCGACGGCCGAGGAGATCATCGCCTTCTGCCGCGAGAACCTCGCCCACTTCAAGGTGCCGAAGACGGTCGTCTTCGGACCCTTGCCGAAGACCTCGACCGGCAAGGTGCAGAAGTTCGTGCTGCGGGAGCGGGCGCGAGCGCTCGGGTCCGGTCAGGGCGGCGCCTGATCCTGCTGGCGCCTCGCGCGCCGCGCCGCCGGCGTCGAGCGGGCGCGACCCATTCTCGGGGTCCGGTATCGGGAGTTTCCCCGATGGCGGACCGAACGGGCCGGGCGGCACGCCGAGCCGTCTCGCGCCCATCCTTGCAGGCCGCGCCGGGGCGGGCCGGGAGGTGGACCATGCTCACAGGCCGCGCTCGCGCGTGGGCCCTGCTGTCGATCCTGTTCCTCGTAGCCGGGCCCGGCCAGGCGGGCGTCGCGGCCGCCCAGGAGTCGGTGCTGACGAGCCGCCTCTTCTGGGGCGGCAACCTCGGCGTGTCCACGGGCGACGTCGACTACGTCGAGATCGCGCCGTTCCTCGGGCTCCACGTGACGCCTCGGCTCTCGGCCGGGGTGAGCGTCCTCTATCGCTACCGCAGCGACAACCGCTTCGACCCGGACATCGACACGAGCGATTACGGCGGGAGCGTCTTCGCCCGCCACGTGCTCGTGCGGCCGCTCTTCCTGCACGCGGAATACGAGGTCGTCAACTTCGAGTACGTCCGCGCCGATCGCTCCACGACCCGCGACGTGAACGAGGCGCTGCTGCTCGGAGGCGGGGTGTCGCTGCCCGTCGGGCGCCGCGTGTCGGCGACCCTGACCGCCCTGTACAACGTCCTCTACGACAGCGACGCCCGCGACGAGCCCTACGACAGCCCCTGGGTGGTTCGGGTGGGCGTCAGCGTCGGGTTCTGACGACCGCCCGGCCGGCGAGGTGGTCGGGGGTTCACCGGCGGCCGCCCGCCACGGCGAGGCTCTCGGGTCGCCGTCCGAGGCGCCACATCGCGCGCGCCCTCGCCATGCGGCCGCAGCTCCTCCTCTTCGACGAGCCGACCAGCGCCCTCGATCCCGAACTCGTCGGCGAGGTCCTCGCCGTCATGCGCGACCTCGCCCGCGAGGGGATGACCATGGTCGTCGTCACGCACGAGATGCGCTTCGCCCGCGAGGCGGCGAGCCGCATCGTCTTCCTCGACAAGGGGCGCGTCGTCGAGGTCACCGGGACCGCGGAGTTCTTCGTCCGGCCGGCGACCGAGCGTGCCCGGGAGTTCCTCGCTCGCTACGCTTAGCGCCGACAGGTCCCGAAGCCTCCGAAGGAGCGATGCCATGCTCGAGTACATCACGCTACCCAACGGCGTCCTGCCCCCTGTGGCGCCCTATTCGCACGCCGTCCGCGCCGGCGACTTCCTCTTCGTCACCGGCCAGCTCGCCGAGGATCCCGCCACCGGCGAGGTCAGCCGCGGCCCCATCCCCGACCAGGCCCGCCGCGTCATGGAGAACCTCAAGATGGTCCTCGAGCACGCGGGGAGCGGCTTCGACCGCGTCGTCATGGCGCGGATCTTCCTCACCGACTTCCGCGACTACGCCGCCGTCAACGAGGTCTACGCGTCGTACTTCCCGAAGGGGCGCCTGCCCAGCCGGACCACCGTCGGCGTGCTCGGGCTTGCCGCCCTCGGCGACGTCGAGATCGACCTCATCGCCTACTGCGGTCCCACCGGAGCCGAGCGGCGCTGACGCCGGCCGAACCGGCGCGCCGGCGGGCGTCACCTGGCGCGCCCGCGCCAGCGCGGCCTGCGGGACGATGAACGGCCGCCCCGGCCGGGCGGCCAGTGCGTGCCCGTCTGCACGATCTACCCGGCTCCTTGCGCGCCGTGCCGGAGCTCCCGCGTGGCGCGGCCCCGCCTGCCGGCCGATTGCCTGCGACCCTCCATCTCGCGCTACCATTGACGATTGGAGGGATGGCCGAGTGGCTTAAGGCGGCGGTCTTGAAAATCGCTAGGGCGAAAGCCCTCGTGGGTTCGAATCCCACTCCCTCCGC
>DATCKS010000084.1:0-3301 GCA_036562265.1 Thermodesulfobacteriota bacterium
GACAGGGACAGGGCCCGCACGACGACGTTCCGCAATCGCTTCGGTAGCATTCGCCTCTCCCAGGGGGAGTTGGGAACCCACGCCGCGGCACCGGACGCCCGCGGCCGTCGCTCGATTGGCGGAGCGCCCACCATCCGGCCATTTCCGTGCCGCCGCGCGAGTCCGCGCCGCAACGGCATTTCACGCCGCCACCCGCCCCGGACGGGCGAAAAGATTGCCGGGGCGCCCAACAAAGTTGACGGCGTCCCTGGGCGTCCGGCCGGCACGGCGCGGGGGCGGGCGCACCCGCCTTGTCCGGGTTTTCCCCGCCCGTTTCCTCCGCCACCCGACAGACGCGGCGCTTCCCTCTGGCTACCGTTCCGGCGCGGGAATTGACGGGCAACGCCATGCCGGAAGGGCGACGCCCGCCCGCTGGTCCCGCGAACACGGCACCCAGGAAGAGACGGAGCCATGATGGATCGACCCCGGCCCCAGGGATCCGCCGAGCCCGAGCGGCCGCGCCTCGCACCGGATCAGGAGCCGCACCCGCAAATCACCAGCTTCCGCCAGGCAGTCCAGCACTACCTGCGAGACCTCGTCTACGGCGCCAACGACGGCATCATCACCACCTTCGCCGTCGTCGCCGGCGTCGCCGGCGCCGACCTGCCCGCCGTGACGGTCCTGATCCTCGGCTTCGCCAACCTGGTGGCCGACGGCTTCTCCATGGGCGCGAGCAACTTCCTCGCGATCCGTTCGAACGAGGCCGCTCGCGCCGCCGCGGGCCTCGGCGTCCAGGAGCCCCACGCCGGCCGCCACGGCTTCGCCACCTTCGCCGCGTTCCTCGCCGCCGGCTCCGTGCCGCTCGTCGCCTACCTCGTCCCCGGCATCGAGGACGGTCGCTTCGCCATCGCCACGTTCCTGACGCTCGCCACCCTTTTCACCGTGGGTGCGTTCCGTAGCTTTGTCACCGCACAGAGCTGGATCCGCAGCGGCCTCGAGATGCTGGTCGTGGGCGCTACGGCGGCAGCCGTCGCGTACGCCATCGGCGCCATGGTCGCGGACATCGTGGACGGAGTCCCCATCGGTTGAACGCAGTCCCGGAGACACCCCGCACGCCCGCAGCCGCCTGGCACGCCATCGCCGCCGCGGACGCGCTCGCCCGCCTCGACGCGTCCGAGCGCGGCCTCTCGTCTGCCGAGGCCCGGCGCCGCCTCGAGCGCTACGGGCCGAACGCGCTCCGGCCACCCAAGCCCGTCTCCGCACTGCGCATCCTGCTCGCGCAGCTGGAGAGCATCGTCGTCCTCCTGCTCTTCGTCGCCGCCGGCATCGCCCTGCTCATGGGCGACCCGCTCGACGCCGCCGCCATCGGCGCCGTCCTGGTCATCAACACGACCATCGGCTTCGTCACCGAGCTGCGAGCGCGCCGCGCCATGCAGGCGCTGCTCGAGCTCGAGGTGGCCCGGGCGACCGTCCTGCGCGACGGCCGCACCGTCGAGATCGACGCCCGAGAGGTCGTCCCCGGCGATGTCATCATCCTCGAGGCCGGCCAGTCCGTCCCCGCCGACGGCCGCCTGCTCTCCACCGCAGAACTGCGCGTCAACGAGGCCGCGCTCACGGGTGAGTCACTGCCCGTCCAGAAGAGCACCGACCCGCTTCCGGCCGACACGCCCCTGCCGGACCGCAGCAACATGGTGTTCAAGTCGACGACGATCGCCGCCGGGTCCGCGCGCGCCGTCGTCACCGCCACCGGCATGGCGACCGAGGTGGGCCGCATCGGCGAGCTGGTCGGTGGCATCGCCGAAGAGGAGACGCCCCTCGAGCGCCGGCTCGACCAGCTCGGCCGCCGCCTCGTCTACCTCGCGCTCGGCGTCGCCGGGCTCGTCATCGCCCTCGGCGCCGCCCAGGGCATCCCGCTCGGGCAGATGCTCGAGACCGGCATCGCGCTCGCCATCGCCGCCGTGCCCGAAGGCCTGCCCGCCGTCGCCACCATCACCCTTGCGCTCGGGCTGCGCCGCATGGCCCGCCGCAACGCCCTCATCCGCCGCCTGCCCGCCGTCGAGACCCTCGGCTCCGTCACCGCCATCTGCACCGACAAGACCGGTACCCTCACCGCCGGCGAGATGACGACGACGGTCCTCTGGCTCGACGGCCGCGAACTCCACCTGACGGGCGCCGGCTACGCGCCGCAAGGCGAGATCCGGGAGGACGGCCGTCGCGTGCAGCCCTCAGAGGACCCCGTCCTCAGCGCCGCGCTCCGCATCGCCGTGCTCGCCAACCGCGCAGATGTCGTCCATCAGGACGGGGCGTGGATCGCCCGCGGCGACCCGACCGAGGCGGCGCTGCTCGTCGCTGCGCGCAAGGCCGGCGTGGACCGCGACGAGCTGCGGGCTCGCTACCCCGAGGTCGGCGAGATCCCATTCTCGTCCGAGCGCATGCTCATGGCGACGTTCCACCGCACGGCGGATGGCGGCGAGTTCGCTGCCGTCAAAGGCGCGCCGGGCCGCATCATCGGACTCAGCAGCCGGCAGCTCACCGCCGTCGGCGAACAAGCCCTGGACGACGAAGGCAAGAGGCGCCTGCTCGAGATCAACAACCAGCTCGCCAGCCGCGGCCTGCGCGTCCTCGCCCTCGCGCAGAAGTCCCACGGTGGGGAAGAGGGGGCACTGGCGGGCGGCACCTCCGCCGTCGCCCGGGAGGAGCGGCCAGGGTTGGAGGGGGCCCCAGCCCCGGCCCGGGGGGAAGGGGCGGGGGAGGAAGCCCTGACAGACCTCACGTTCGTCGGCTTCGCCGGCCTCATGGACCCGCCCGCGGAGGGCGTGAAGGAAACCATCGCCGCGTTCCGGCGCGCCGGGATCCGCGTCGTCATGCTCACCGGCGACCAGCGCCTCACTGCCGAGGCCATCGCCCGTGACCTCGGCGTACTCGGACCGGACGACGAGACGCTCGACGGCCGCGAGCTCGCCCGCCTCGACGAGGAACAGCTCGCCCAGCGCGTGCATCGCGTCGGCGCCTTCAGCCGCGTCAGCCCCGAGGACAAGCTCCGGATCGTGGAAGCGTATCAGCGTGGCGGCGAGATCGTCGCCATGCTCGGCGATGGCGTGAACGATGCGGCAGCCATGAAGAAAGCTCACATCGGCGTCGCCATGGGCCAGCGCGGCACCGACGTGGCCAAGGAGTCCGCCGCCCTCGTCCTGCGCGACGACCGCTTCCCCACCATCGCCGCCGCCATCGAGGAGGGGCGCGTCATCTTCGACAACATCCGCAAGTTCGTCTTCTACCTCTTCAGTTGTAACCTCGCTGAGGTGCTCGTGCTGCTCGGTGC
>DATCKS010000052.1:0-8478 GCA_036562265.1 Thermodesulfobacteriota bacterium
CCACGTACCGACTGGACGTCACCTGAGGCGCCGGCCCAAGGACGGGGCCGACGACACCGGACCCCGCGAATGGACAGGGGACAGGAGGTCTCGCCATGCGTATCCGACCCATGCTGGTCCTCACGGCGACCGGGCTCCTCCTCGGGCTCGCCCAGGCGGCCTGGGCCCAGTCTCCGGCCGCCGGCACCATCCGGGTCGCGCTGAACTCCGACATCCGGAGCACCAACCCCGGCGTGAACCGGGACGCCAACACCGACACGGTGCTCCTGCACGTCGTCGAGGGGCTCGTCGCCTTCACCGAGAACGGCGGGGTGGGCCCGCTCCTGGCCGAGTCGATCGCCCTGTCCGACGACGGCAAGACCTACACCTTCACGCTGCGCCAGGGGGTCCGCTTCCACAACGGCGCGCCGCTCACGGCCGACGACGTGGTCTGGACCTGGCGGCGCTACCTCGACCCGGCGACGCGCTGGCGCTGCCTCTCGGAGTTCGACGGTCGCGGCTTCATGAAGATCACGAGCGTCGAGGCGAAGGACCCGCGGACCGTCGTCTTCCGCCTCGATCGGCCGAGCGCCCTCTTCCTCGGGATGATGGCGCGGGCCGACTGCGGCGGCTCCGGCATCCTGCACCGCGACTCGGTCGGCGCCGACGGCTCGTGGAAGGCGCCGATCGGCACCGGGCCCTTCACGCTCGGGGAGTGGCGCAAGGGGGAGTACGTCGAGCTGGTCCGCTTCCCCGGCTACGTGTCGCGCCCCGGCCCGCGCGACGGCCTGACGGGGGGCAAGACGGCGCTGGTGGAGAAGGTTCGCTTCGTCGTCATCCCCGACGGCTCGGCGGCGAAGGCGGCGCTCCTCAACGGCTCGATCGACGTGCTGCCGGACCTCGAGACGAACCTCCTCGCCGACCTGAAGGGCCGGACGGACGTGACGACCGAGATCGCGCACACGATGGGGCTGAACGCCATCCTGTTCCAGACCAAGGATCCGCTCATCGGGGACGTGCGCATCCGGCAGGCGATCGCGCTGGCGATCGACACGGCCGAGATCGTCGGCGTCGTCACGCAGGGCCTCGCCAGGCCGAACAACTCGCCGATCCCGGTCTCGAGCCCCTACTACTCCGCGGTCCAGAGCCGGCGGATCACCCGCGACCTCGCCAGGGCGAAGCAGCTGCTCGCCGAGGCGGGCTATCGCGGCCAGCCGATCAAGCTGATCGCCAACAAGCGCTACTCGAGCACCTTCGACGCCGCCGTCCTCGTCCAGGCGATGGCTCGCGAGGCCGGCATCGCGATCGACATCGAGGTGCTCGAGTGGGCGACCCAGCTCGACCGGTACGGGAAGGGGGACTACCAGATGATGTCCTTCCCCTACTCGGCGAGGCTCGACCCGTCGCTCAGCTTCGAGATGGTCATGGGGCCGAAGGCGACGCAGCCGCGCAAGGTCTGGGACAACCCGGAGGCGCAGGCGCTCCTCGCCGAGTCGATGGCGGTGTCGGACCAGGCGCGGCGGCAGGCGATCCTCGACGACCTCTACCGGCGCTTCCTCGACGACATGCCGATGATCGTCCTCTACAACGGGCTGCAGATCGCCGCCTGGCGCACCGGCGTCACGGGCTACGCCCCGTTCCCGATGGGCGTGTCGCGCCTGTGGGGCGTCTCGAAGCGCTGAGACCGCCGTGGCGGCGTACGCGCTGAAGCGGCTGCTCCAGACGGTGCCGACGCTCTTGCTCGTCTCGGCCGCCGTCTTCGCGCTGATCCGCCTCGTCCCCGGCGATCCGGCGCAGCTCATGCTGGGCGACGCGGCCGACGCCGCCGAGATCGCCGAGCTGCGGCGCCACCTCGGCCTCGACGAGCCGATCCCGGTGCAGTTCGTCTACTGGCTCGGCCGCGCCCTGGTCGGCGACCTCGGCCGGTCGATCACGAACGAGCTGCCGGTTCTGCCGCTGATCCTCGAACGCTTCCAGGTGACCGCGACGATCGTGATCGTCGCGGTCGCCCTGGCGGCCGCGATCGCCGTTCCGGCCGGCATGGCGGCCGCCTGGCGGCAGAACAGTCCGGGAGACCTCCTGATCGTTGCGGGGGCCACACTCCTCCTGTCGATCCCGAGCTTCTGGCTCGGGCTCCTGCTCCTCCTGTTCTTCGGACTCAAGCTCGGCTGGCTGCCGGTGATCGGCTACGTGCCGTTCTCCGAGGACGTCGGCCAGGCCGTCCGCTACGTGATCCTGCCGGTCGCAACCCTCGTCCTGGTCGAGACCGGCGTCATCGTCAGGATGGCGCGAGCGAGCACCATCGAGGTCCTCCGCCTCGAGTACATCACCCACGCGCGTGCCAAGGGGGTTCCCGAAGGGCTCGTCCTCTGGCGCCACGCCCTGCCGAACGCCTTCGCCCCCACCTGGACCCTGATCGGCCTCATCCTCGGCAACCTCCTCGGCGGGATCGCGGTCGTCGAGACCGTGTTCACCCTCCCGGGGCTCGGCCGCCTGCTCGTCGACTCGATCTTCGCGCGGGACTACCCGGTGGTGCAGGGCTGCCTCCTCCTCACGGCCTTCGTCTACGTCGTGGTGAACCTCGTGGTGGACCTCTGCTACCCGCTCTTCGACCCGCGGGTCTCGGCCGAATGAAGGCCAACGCCCTGATCGGCGGCACGCTCGTCGGCCTCCTCGCCGCGACCGCCCTCACCGCGGCCGTCTGGACGCCGTTCGACCCGCTGGCGATCGACCTTCGCGCCCGGCTCGAGCCCCCCTCGGCCCGCCACTGGCTCGGGACCGACGAGTTCGGCCGCGACGTGTTGAGCCGCATCATGGCGGGCGCCGGGACGAGCACCTTGATCGCCCTCTCGACGGTCGTCGTCGCCGTCGGCGCCGGCGCCGTGGTGGGGGTCGTGGCCGGCTACCTGCGCGGCTCGACCGACCGGATCCTCATGGCGGTGAACGACGCGCTCCTCGCCTTCCCCGGCATCCTCCTCGCGCTCGGCCTCATGGCCGTCGTCGGGCCGACCACGTACGGCCTCGTCCTGGCGCTCGGGATCGCCTACGCGCCGTCCGTGGTGCGGGTCGTGCGCGGCACCGTGCTCTCGATCCGCGAGAAGGAGTACATCGAGGCCTCCCGCATGATCGGCGACTCCGGCGTGTACACCATGGTGCGCCACGTGCTGCCCAACTGCGTCGCGCCGCTGACCGTCCTCGCGACCAACCTGTTCGGGACGGTCGTGCTCGCCGAGAGCGCGCTCTCCTTCCTCGGGCTCGGCGTGCCGCCTCCCGCGCCGACCTGGGGCAACATGCTCGCCGCGAGCCGGCCGTACATGGAGGCCGCGGTGTGGCTGAGCCTGGCGCCGGGCCTCTGCATCGCGCTCACCCTGGTCGGCGTGAACCTCCTCGGGGACGCGCTGCGCGACCGGCTCGACCCCCGGATGGCCGTGGCGTGACGGGCACGGGCCCTGCGCCCCTGCTCGAGGTCGAGCGGCTTCGGCTCGTCGCGGCCGGGCCCGAGCCGCTCGTCGACGACCTCACCTTCGACGTCGGGCGGGGCGAGGTCGTCGCCCTGCTCGGCGAGTCGGGGAGCGGCAAGACGCTGGCCGCGCGGGCCATCCTGAGGCTCCTGCCGCCGGGCGTCCGGCAGGTCGGCGGGCGGATCACCCTCGACGGGGAGGACCTCGCGTCGCTGCCGCCCTCCCGCCTGCGCCGGCTGCGCGGCGCCGCCGTCGGCATGGTCTTCCAGGAGCCGATGGTGTCGCTCAACCCGGCGCTCACCGTCGGCGCGCAGATGGCCGAGGGGCTCCGCCTCCACACCCGGCTCACCAGGGCCGAGATCCGGGAGCGCTGCCTCGCCATGCTCAGGCGGGTGCAGATCGCCGATCCGGAGCGGTGTCTCGGCGCCTTTCCGCACGAGTTCTCGGGCGGCATGCGCCAGCGCATCATGCTCGCCTCGGCGATGCTGCTTCGGCCGAAGCTCCTCATCGCCGACGAGCCGACGACCGCCCTCGACACGCTCACCCAGCGCGAGGTCCTCGACCTCCTGGTCGAACTCACGCGCGACCACGGCACCGCCGTCCTCCTGATCACGCACAACCTGCGGCTCGTGGCGCGCTACGCGCAGCGCGCCGTCGTGCTCAGGCGGGGGGCCCTCGTCGAGGCGGGACCGGCGGCCGAGATCCTGTCGCGCCCGCGCGACCCCTACACGCGGCAGCTGATCGAGGCGCTGCCGCGGCGCGGTCCGGCGCGACCGCTCCGGCGCGAGGAGCCGCCGGTCATCGTCGCCGAGAACCTCTCGGTGGTCTTTCCCGGCCGGCGGCGCTTCCTGCGCACGACGCCCGGCCGCACGGCCGTCGACCGGGTGAGCCTGGCCGTGTACCCGGGCGAGATCGTCGCCGTCGTCGGCGGCAGCGGCTCCGGCAAGACGACGCTCGGGCGCGCCATCCTGCGCCTCGTCCCGGCGAGCGGCGGCACGATCCGCTTCCGGGGCGAGGACCTCCTGACGGCCGGGCCGGAGGCGTTCCGCCGCTTCCGGCTCGCCTGCCAGATGGTCTTCCAGGACCCCTACTCCTCCCTCGACCCGCGCATGCGGATCGGCGACATCGTCGCCGCGCCGCTGCGCCACCTGCCGGAGATGAGCCGGGCCGCGCGCCGCGCCCGCGTCGCCGAGGTGCTCGACGAGGTCGGCCTGGCCGGCTTCGAGCGCCGCTACCCGCACGAACTGTCGGGCGGCCAGCGCCAGCGGGTCGCGATCGCCCGGGCGATCGTGCGGCGGCCCGCCTTCGTCGTGGCCGACGAGCCGGTCTCGGCCCTCGACATGACGATCCAGCAGCAGGTGCTCGCGCTCTTCACGTCGCTGCAGAAGCAGTACCGGTTCGCCTGCCTCTTCATCTCCCACGACCTCGCCGCGGTGGAGCAGATCGCCGACCGGGTGCTGGTCATGCAGCAGGGGCGCATCGTCGAGAGCGGCACGCGCGACGAGGTCTTCGACCGGCCGCAGCACCCCTACACCCGGGCGCTCCTCAGGGCGGCGCTCATGACGGAGGGCCCTTCCGCGGCGGCGGGGTGAGAGTTGACGGGCCCCTCTCGCGGCCGTACCCTCCGGGAGATGCCCTCGCGCGCTGCCGATCTCGCCCGCGCCGCCGCCTGCGCGGTGGACGCCGATCTCGTGGTCGAGCTTGCGCAGAGCCTCGTGCGCATCGACTCGGTCGTCCGGCCCGCCACGGGCGGCGGCGAGGCGGCCTGCGTCGCCTGGCTCGAGTCGTACCTGCGCGGCCGCGGCCTCGCGCCGGTCGTCCACGAGGTCCTCCCCGGGCGGCCGAACCTGGTCGTGGACGTCCCCTTCGCCGGTCGCCCCGGCCGCGGGCGGCGGCGCCGCCTCCTCTTCGAGGGCCACACCGACGTCGTCACCGAAGGGGACCTCGCCCTCTGGACCCGCGACCCCTTCGGGGCCGAGATCGTGGACGGCCGCCTCTACGGACGGGGCGCCTGCGACATGAAGGGGGGGCTTGCGGCCGCCCTTGCCGCCATCGACGCCCTCCGTCGCGTCGCGCCCGACCTGCCGGGCGACATCCGCCTCGCCTGCCTCGCCGACGAGGAGGGGATGATGCGGGGCGTCAAGCGCTTCATCGAGGAGGGCCTCGCCCGGGACGTCGACGGCGCGATCGTCTGCGAGCCCGAGGAGCTGGAACTCTGCCTCGTCCAGAAGGGGGCGATGCGGGTCGTCGTCGACCTCACGGGGCGCATGGCGCACGGCGCCATGCCGTACGCCGGCGCCAACCCCGTTCCCGCCGCGGCCGAGGTGGTGCGCGGCGCCGTCCGCCTCGACGAGGAGATCCGCGCGCGGATGGGCGTCCACCCCTACCTCGGCGCGCCGTACCTCACGCCGACGATCCTCGCGGCCCCGCCGGCCGGCGAGGCCCAGCTCAACGTCGTGCCGGCCCGGGCGCGGGTCGGCCTCGACGTGCGGACCATCCCCGGCCAGGACCACCGCGCCCTCGAGCGCGACCTCTGCGCCCTGGCCGCCGGGGCCGTCGCGGCCTCCCCCGGCGTCTCGGCCGAGGTCACCGTCGTCGACGACCGGCCGGTCGTCGAGACGCCGCCCGACGCCCGCGTGGTGCGGGCGCTCGAAGCCGCCTGCCCCATCGCGCTCGGCCGGCCGCCGCGCTACGGCGGCGTGCCGGGCTCGACCGACGGCACCTTCCTCGCGGCGTGGGCCGGCGTCCCGGTGGTCGTCGTCGGCCCCGGGACCCGAACCGTGCCGCACCAGGCCGACGAGTGGGTCGGCGTGGACGACCTCGTGGCCTCGGCCCGCCTCTACGCGGCGGCCGCGGTGCTCTTCCTCATGGAGGACGAATGACCATGCGGCGGACCCTGACGACCGCCCTCGCGCTGGCGGCGCTCCTTTTCGCCGCGGGCGCCGACGCCCAGACGCCGACGCGCGGGGGGACCATCACCGTGGCGCTCAACGCCGAGCCGCCCCACCTCGACCCGACGGCGAGCACCTCGCAGGAGATCGCGCGGATGCTCTACGGGAACGTCCTCGAGGGGCTCGTCCGCTTCGACGACGAGGGGCGGATCCTGCCGCTCCTGGCCGAGCGCTGGAGCGTCTCCAGGGACGGGCTCGTCTGGACCTTCACCCTCAAGCCGGGCGTCAGGTTCCACGACGGCCAGCCGCTCACGGCGGCCGCCGTCAAGGCGAAGTTCGACCGGGCGCGGACGGCCGGCTCCGGGCACACCAACCACGCCTACTACAAGGACATCACCGAGATCACGACCCCGGACGACAGGACCGTGACGTTCCGGCTCGCCACGGTGAACGCCGACTTCCTCTTCGACCTCGCCCGGCCCGACTCGGTGATCCACGCGCCTGGCGACGTCGAGGCGCAGAAGACGCGCCCGGTCGGCACCGGGCCCTTCCGCTTCGTCGCCTGGGATCGCGGCTCGGCCGTGCGGCTCGCCCGTTTCGACGGCTACCACGAGCCCGGCCTCCCCTACCTCGACGGCGCCGTCTTCCGCTTCCTCCCCGATCCGAGCGCGCAGATGGCGGCGCTCGAGGCGGGCGACCTCGACGTGATCGGCTACGCCCTGTCGCCCGAGAACGCCCTCAAGGTGAAGGGGAACCCGGCGCTGCGGCTGATCGAGGGGCGCACGACGACCGAGATCACGGTCGGCCTCAACAACTCCCGCCGCCCCTTCTCCGACGTGCGGGTGCGGCGGGCGATCGCCCACGCCACGAACCGGAAGGAGATCGTCGACGGCGCCATGTTCGGCTTCGGCACGCCGATCGGCTCGCACATGAGCCCGGGCGAGCGCTACTACGTCGACACCTCCGGCACCTACCCCTACGACCCCGAGCGGGCGAAGGCGCTCCTTGCCGAGGCCGGCTACCCGAACGGCTTCGAGGCGACCTTCTCGCTGCCGGCCCCCTATCCCTACGAGCGGCGGGCGGGGGAACTCCTCGCGGCCCAGCTCGCGAAGGTCGGCATCCGGCTGCGACTCGAGGTCGTCGAGTGGACGACCTGGCTCACGCGAATCTTCCGCAACGCCGACTACGACATGACCATCATCGGCCACTCGGAGCCGTTCGACATCGGCATCTACGCGAACCCCGGGTACTACTTCCGGTACGACAACCCCGAGTTCCGGGCGCTCCTCGAGAAGGGTCGCAAGACGCTCGACGAGGGCGAGCGGGCGAAGATCTACGCCGACCTCCAGCGGATGCTCGCGCGCGACGCCGTGAACGACTGGCTCTACAGCTCCCCCTACCTCGCCGCCACGCGGGCCACCGTGCAGGGGTGGTGGCGGCACCAGCCGACGCCGTCCATGAACCTGGTGCGCGTCTGGCTCGCGCGGTAGGTCGTGCCGTGAGCCGAAAGGCCGGCTCGAGGGGCCGCCCCGCCAGGGACGCCGGCGCCGCGCGCCGCCCACGCACCGGCGTCACCGCGCTCGGGCCTTCGGCCGGGCCCCGCTTCGCGGGGCGAGGATCGGCCCCCGTCCTCGCGTGCCGCCTACGGACCGCACTGCCGGCGCGCCGGCCTTCGGCCGGGCCCCGCTTCGCGGGGCGCGTCCCCGCTTAGGTGCCAGCGGCGTGAGGTACGCGGTCCGACGGATCGGCACGGCGGTCCTCACGCTCCTCGTCGCCTCGGTCTTCGTGTTCGGGGCGCTCCTCCTCGTCCCGGGCGACGCCGCGCAGGCGATCCTCGGCATGGAGGCATCGCCCGAGGCGCTGGCGGCGGTGCGCGAGCGGCTCGGCCTCGACCGGCCGCCGCTCGCCCGCTACGCGACGTGGGTCGGCCGCGCGCTCCGCGGGGACCTCGGCGTCTCGATCCGCTACGACCGCCCGGTCGCCTCGCTCGTGGCCTCGAGCCTCGGCGTGACCCTCCCCCTGGTCGGCCTCTCCGCCGCCCTCGCGCTCGTGATCGCGCTGCCGGTCGGCGCGCTGGCGGCGATGCGGCGCGGGTCGGCGCTCGACACGCCGGTCGTGGCGCTGTCGCAGGTCGGCCTCGCCGTGCC
>DATCKS010000090.1:0-10123 GCA_036562265.1 Thermodesulfobacteriota bacterium
CGCCCCACGTGGGCCGGCCCCAGATCGCGCCGCAGGCGATGCCGAGCGCCACGAACATGACGCCGAGTTCGGCCGACGCGTGGGCGATGCGGTCCCACTTCTTCTGCCGGTCCACGAAGAGGTAGATCACCGACGCGAGGCAGCAGAGCAGGCCCGCGAGGAACGCCGCCCAGACCATCGGGACGTGCACGTACATGATGCGCTGGACCTGCCCCATGAACGAGTCGGCGGGCGCGAGCCAGAGCGCGGCGACGGTGCCGACCACCCAGGCCACGAGCGCCACGACACCCAGCACGGGAGCGTACGGGGAGCGAGCGACCACGGATCCTCCTAGTCCTCGATGACGTGCTCGAAGAGTAGCAAACAGGCGGTCAGGTACACCGTGTCGAAGGCCGCCAGGACGCCGATCCAGCGCATCGCCTCCCCCAGCCTGCCGTCCCGGACGAGCGCGCCGGTGGCCTCGACGCCGCCGAGGAGCACCGGCACGGTGGCGGGCAGGAGGAGGAGCGGCAGGAGCACCTCGCGGAACCGGAAGTTGGCCGTCATGGCCGCGTAGAGCGTCCCCAGGGCGGCGAAGCCGAGCGTGCCGAGCAGCGCCACGCCGAGGATGCCGGGCGCGACCGCCCAGAGGTCGAGGTTGTAGAAGATCGCCATGAGCGGGATCACGAGGAGCTCGACCCCGCCGACGAAGAGGAGGTTGCCCGCCAGCTTGCCGAGGTAGATGGGGCTCTTGTCGCCCGGGTACAGGAGGAGCCCCTCCAGGGCGTCGTTCTCCCGCTCCACCTGGAAGCCCCGGGCGAGGCCGAGCACGCCGGTGAAGACGAAGGCCACCCAGAGCAGCCCCGGCGCCGCGTCCCTGAGCCGCGTCCGATCGGCCCCGAGCGCGAAGGCGAAGATGAAGAGGACGAGCGCCGCGAAGAAGACCATCGCGACGGTCGACTCCTTGGTCCGCCGCTCGACGAGGATGTCCTTCCAGAGGATGGCGCGCGTCCGCGCGAAGAACGACCCGCGGCGCGGTCCGGGCTTCCTGGCCGCCGAACCGTGCGGCGCGGCCGCCGCCCCCCGCGGCGGCAACGACGGCGCGGGGGCGACCCGGGCCGAGCGCGCCTCCGGCCGCGGCGGCGCCGCCGGCTCGACGCGGGGCGCCGCCCCGACCGGGACCGCCGCCGCAGCCGGCTCGGGCATCTCCTCCGTGCAGCGGGCGTAGACCTGCCTGAGCCCCTCGAGGTCCATGTCCGCCGTCCGTCCGGTGTACGCGAGCCGGTTGCCGGCGAGGATGGCGACCCGGTGCGCCAGGGCGTGCGCCTTGCCGAGCTGGTGTGTTGCCATGACCACCGCCGCGCCGCGCGCCAGCGCCTCGGCCACGACCGTCTCGAACAGCGCCGCGCCCGACTGGTCGAGCCCGGCGTACGGCTCGTCCACGAGCAGGACCTGCGGCGCGAGCATCCGAAGGCGCGCGAGCCCCAGCCGCCGCTTCATGCCGCTCGAGAACTGCCGCACCCGCTGATCGGCCGCCCGGAGCAGGCCGACCCCCTCGAGCACGGCAAGCAGCGCCGCCCGGTCGCCGTCGAGGCCCCGCATCGCCGCCGCGAAGCGCAGGTTCTCGAGCGCCGTCAACTCGTCGTAGAGGTGGGAGCCGTGGGCGAGGAAGCCGACGGCCGCGCGGACCCCCTCGCGGTCGTCCACGAGGTCGCAGCCGGCCACCCGTCCCCGACCCGACGTCGGCGCGACCAGCCCCGCGAGCAGCTTGAGGAGCGTCGTCTTGCCGGCGCCGTTGGGGCCGAGGACGGCCAGGACCTCGCCGGCCGGCAGCGCGAGGTCGACGCCGGCCACGGCGACGGCGCGCCCGTACCGACGCCCGAGCCCGGAAGTCTCGATGAGCACGGGGGGATTCTACCGCCCGGCCTGGCGCTACAGGCGCCAGTCGGGCCGGGCGTCGGCGTCGAGGCCGCTGCGCCGTCCCGCCGCGAGGTAGGCTTCGCCGAGCCCCGCGACCATCGCCGCGTTGTCGGTGCAGAGGTGGAACGACGGGATGTAGAGGGCGACCCCCTCGCGCGCGCACGCCTCGGCGAGGCGCGCCCTGAGCCGGCTGTTGGCCGCCACGCCGCCCGCGGCGACGAGGCGGCGCACGCCGGTCGCGCGCGTCGCCCGGATCGCCTTGTCGACGAGCGGCTCGACGATCGCCTCCTGGAAGCCGGCCACGAAGTCGGCGAAGGCCGGCGTGTCGCGGGCCGGGACCTCTCCCCGCTCGACCCGCTGGCGAAGCGCGGTCTTGAGCCCCGAGAAGGAGAAGTCGAGCGGCTCCGGACCGCTCGGCGGCCCAAGGCGCGCGCGGGGGAAGCGCACCCGCGTCGGGTCGCCCCCCTTCGCCAGGCGGTCGATCACCGCCCCGCCCGGGTAGCCGAGGCCGAGGAGCTTCGCCCCCTTGTCGAACGCCTCGCCCGCCGCGTCGTCCACCGTGCGGCCGAGGAGCCGGTACCGGCCGAGCCCCTCGGCGAGGTGCAGGCTCGTGTGGCCTCCCGAGACGAGGAGCCCCACGAACGGGTAGCCGAGGTCGGGCTCCTCGAGGTAGATCGCGTGCAGGTGCGCCTCGTGATGGTGGACCCCGACGAAGGGGAGCCGCCGCGCGTACGCGAACCCCTTGGCCGCGGCGAGACCGACGAGGAGCGCCCCCACGAGCCCCGGCCCCTGGGTGACGGCGACCCCCTCGATCGCCTCGAATCCGGGAAGGCCGGCCCGCTCGACCGCCGCCCGCATGACCGGGAGGATCGCCTCGAGATGCCGGCGCGAGGCCAGCTCCGGCACCACGCCGCCCCACGGCCCGTGCAGCTCCACCTGCGAGGCGACGACGGACGACCGGACGCGCCCCCCCTCGACGATGGCGGCCGCGGTCTCGTCGCACGAGGTCTCGACGCCGAGGACGATCACGGAAGCCCTCCGTCGGCGCGCCGTCTCGCGCCCTTGCCCCTCGGGGCAAGACGACGCCCCATTGCTCCGGGTCGCCAGCCGCGACGGATCGGCTCGTCGGTCACAGGAGGTTCGCGGCCAGCTCGGCGAGCCGGCTGCGCTCGCCCTTGACGAGCGTCACGTGGCCCGCGATCGGCTCGCCCTTGAACTTCTCGACCAGATAGGTGAGCCCGTTGGAGTCCGAGTCGACGTACGGGTTGTCGATCTGGTAGGGGTCACCCGTCAGGACGAGCTTGGTGTCCTCGCCGGCGCGCGAGACGATGGTCTTGATCTCGTGCGGCGTCAGGTTCTGGGCCTCGTCGACGAGCAGGAACTGGTTCGGGATGCTCCGGCCGCGGATGTAGGTGAGCGGCTCGATCTCGAGCATCCCCATGTCGATCAGCTCCTGGTAGCCGCGGTGCATCTTCTTGCCCCGCCCCTCGATGCCGCCCATGAGGAGTTCGACGTTGTCGAAGATCGGCTGCATCCAGGGCTTGAGCTTCTCGTTCACGTCGCCGGGCAGAAAGCCGATGTCGCGGCCGAGCGGGAAGATGGGCCGGGAGACGAGCATCCGCTGGTACTTCCCCTCCTCCGCGGTCTTGTGGAGCCCGGCGGCCAGGGCGAGGAGCGTCTTGCCGGTGCCGGCCTTGCCGATGAGGGTGACGAGCTGGATCTCGTCGTTCAGCAGGAGGTCGAGCGCGAAGAGCTGCTCCCGGTTGCGCGGGAGGATCCCCCAGACCGCCTCCTTGCGCTTGCCGATGGGGACGATGCGGCCGTCCTTGTGGACGTACTTGCCGATGGCGGTGTGGTTCGGCGCCGCGCCGTCGCGCATGATGACGAACTGGTTCGGGTAGAGGTCGAGGTCCGGCATCCGCGCCTCGCCCTGGGCGTAGAACGCGTCGACGACGTCGCCCGGCACGACCACCTCGCGGACGCCGCTGTAGACCTCGTCGATGGAGACCTTGTCGCTCTCGTAGTCCTGGGCCTTCAGGCTGACCGCGTCGGCCTTGATGCGCAGGTTCGTGTCCTTCGTGACGAACACGACCGGCTGGCCGTTGCGCCGCATCAGGTCGAGGGCGATCGCGAGGATGCGGTTGTCGTGCTTGGCCGGGTCGTCGGGCGGCAGGCCGTCACGCTCCTCCTTGCCGAGCTCGACCCGCAGCGTCCCGCCGTGCGGCAGCCGGACGCCTTCGGAGAGGTGGCCCTCGGCGCGCAGCCGGTCGAGGTAGCGCGACACCTGCCGCGCGTTGCGGCCGGTCTCGTTGCCGTCCTTCTTGAACCGGTCGATCTCCTCGATGACGGTGATGGGGATGATGACGTCGTTGTCCTCGAACCGGAAGATCGCCTGCGGGTCGTACAGGAGGACGTTGGTGTCGAGGACGAATGACTTCTTCAAGGGCTGTCGATCCTCGTCTTGGGGCGAGCGCCCCTGCCCCGGGAGCCCCGCGGGTCCGTGACGTCGTCCCGGTGCGACGTCACGTCCGTATCGCTCACGGCAACGCGCGTCTGAGTTCCGTCGCCCGGCCGCGGGCGAGCCCCCGGTGGGGCTCGATGGCGAGCGCCGCTTCGTAGAGCCTCAGGGCCTCGCGCGGGCGGCCGAGCGCTTCCTGGTTGAGCGCCATGAGCAGATAGGTCTCGCTGAGCCAGGGCGGGTCGTCGCGCAGGAGGATCTCCGCCTTGCGGGCGAAGGCGAGCGACTGGTCGAACACGCCCTGGCGATGCCGATGGAGCGCGATGAGGTAGAAGGCGTAGGGATTGCTCGGATCGAGGCGAACGGCCCGGTCGAGCTGGCGCGCAGCCTCGTCGTCTCGCCCGGCGGCGAGGTCGCGCGCCGCCTGCTCGACGATGCGCAGCGAGGCGGCCCGGTGCGGCGGCTGCCCGTCGGTCGCCGGCAGGACCAGCGGGCCCTCCGGCACGTAGGCGGCCGGCTCCGGGCGGCTCACCGGCGCCGGCGGCGCGTCGGTCGGCCCGGCAGGCGGGAAGGCGGGCTCGCGCGTTTCGAGGGTGGCGCAACCGGCCAGGACGAGCGCCGCCCCGAGGGCGGCAAGGTGCGGACGACCCCGGAACGACATCGCGCGCATTCTACCGTTCGTACCCCCCCTGCACAACGGTGCCGCGAACCGTGACCCGGCTCATCGTGCGAGCCGCCGCCGCATGAGGTTCACGCCGATCGGCAGCGTCACCGCCATCGCCACGGCCAGCCAGACGAGGCTCCGGAGCACCTCGCCCCCGAGGGCGAACGCCCCCGAGTCGAGCGCCAGGGCTCGCACCACGACCGCCGTGTGCGCCAGCGGGTTCAGCCAGGCCAGCCACTGGAGCGCGACCGGCATCTGGTCGAGCGGGAAGAAGATCCCGGAGAGCACGAACATCGGCGTCACCCCGAGCGTGTAGTAGAAGGCGAAGGCGTCGATGGTGCGCACCGTCGCCGCGAAGACGAGCGAGATCGACGCGATGATGATCCCCTCGGCCAGGATGGCGACCGGGATGAAGAGCCCCGTCCAGGCGGGCACGAGCCCGACCACGGCGAGCACGGCCAGGATGATCGTGCCGTAGGCCGCGCTCTTGCCCCCCGCCCAGAGGACCTCGGAGTAGGCGACGTCGGCGAGCGTCGTCGGGGCCGCCAGCATCGACTCGAAGAGCGGCGGGTACTTGAGCCGGATGTACGTTCCGTAGGTGCACTCGTAGGCGGCCGACCACATCGCCGACGACACGAGCATCGCCGGCGCGAACCACTGCAGGTAGTCGACGCCGCGGATGGCCGGCATGTAGCCGCCGAGGCCGAGGCCGAAGGCCGCGAGCCACAGGAGCGGATCGACGAAGTGCGGGAAGAGGTTCGTGGCGTAGGTGCGCCGGAAGACGTCGACGTGGCGCCGCAGGATCGCGAAGACGAGCCGCGAGGGGCGCGGCCAGGTCAGGAGCGCGAGCGGCGAGCGGCGCCGATCCACGGCTGTCGGGATGCTGGCGACGCTCACGCGGCAAGCTCCCGTCCGGTGAGCCTGAGGTAGACGTCCTCGAGGTTCGCGGGCCGAAGCCGCGCCCGCGCCTCCGGCGCGAGCCGGAGCACCCGGTCGAGGAGCGCCCGACCGTCGGCCCCGTAGAGGTAGAGGGCGTCGGCCGACTGCTCCACCTCGGCCAGCCCATTGATGCGCGCCGCGAGCGCCGCCCGTCGCGCAGGCTCGGGCTCGTGGATCTCGACCACCTGCTCGCCGGCCCGCTCGCGCACGAGCTCCGCGGGCGTCCCCTCGAGGAGGATCTTCCCCTTGCCCATCATGACGATCCGGTCGCAGAGCTCGGCGGCCTCCTCCATGTAGTGCGTCGTCAGCACCATGGTGACGCCGCCGCGCCGCAGGGCGCGCAGCCGTTGCCAGACCGCCTGGCGCGCCTGCGGGTCGAGACCGGTCGTCGGCTCGTCGAGGATGAGCAGGCGTGGGGCGTTCACGAGGCCGCGGGCGATCATGACGCGGCGCCTGAGGCCGCCCGACAGGTCGTCGATCCTCGCGTGGCGGCGCTCGGAAAGCTGGAAGAAGTCGAGCAGCTCGTCGACGCGCTCGCGGGCCGCCCGCCCGGTGATCCCGAAGTAGCGGGCGTACGAGAGGAGGTTGCCCTCCACGTCGAGGTCGTGGTCGGTCGTGTCGTCCTGCGCGACGACGCCGGTGAGCCGCCTCACCTCGGGACCGCGGGTCGCCACGTCGAGGCCGGCGACCGTGAGCGTCCCGGCCGTGATCGACACGCGGCCGTAGAGCATCCCCATCGTCGAGGACTTGCCCGCGCCGTTCGGGCCGAGGAAGCCGACGCACTCACCCTCGACGATGTCGAAGTCGATCGCGTCGACGGCCACGACCCCGCCGTATCGCTTGGTGAGCCCTCGCGCCTGGACGAGGGGGGTGTCGTGCGTCAGCGGACCGCCTCCTTGCCGCCGCGGACTCGGGACGCCCGCGCCGCGGCGATCGTGCGGACCCGCTCGGTCGGCCCGGTCACGGGCGCCACGGTACCGGTGCGACGGAATGCCGTCGAGGGGTCCGCCATCAGTAGAGTGTATCGTACGTCTTCCAGAAGGCCGTGACCTTCATGACGTATCCGCGCGTCTCCGTGTAGGGGATCGACTCGACGAACTCGTCCTCGGGGAGGTTGCCGAAGGCGGCGAGCCACCGGCTCACGGCCTCGGGACCGGCGTTGTAGGCCGCCATGGCGAGGTACGGCCGGCCGGGGTAGCGCGCGAGGAGACGGCCGAGCAGGGTGATGCCGAAGCGGAGGTTCGCGGCGGGCTGGAAGAGCGCCTGCGGGTCGAAGGGCGCGAGGCCCACCGTCTCCGCGAGACTCTCCGCGGTGGCCGGCATGAGCTGCATGAGGCCGCGGGCCCCCACCGGCGAGACGGCCGCGGGGTCGAAGAGGCTCTCGGCCCGGATGATCGCGTAGGCGAGGTGAACCGGCACGCCGGCCGCGCGGGCCTCGGCCTCCACGGCGTCCCGGTAGCCTCGCGGGAAGGCGAGCGCGAAGAGCCGGCCGTCGGGGTCGAGGCCGAGCCGCTCGAGCGGCACGCCGGCGAGCCCCCTCGCGATGGCCAGCGGCCGGCTGTAGTCGCCGGCCGCATGGAGGAGGCGCGCGACCTCGAGCGGCGGCACGTCGCCGCCGCGCCGGTGGATGGCGGCGAGTTCCGTGCGCGCCTCGGCGAGGAGGCCGAGCTGCACGAGCATGGCCGCCCGCTCGAGGATCGGCGTTGCGACCGGACGCGCCGGAAGCACCTCGCAGCACGTCGGCTCGGGCGGCGGCGACGGACGGCGCGCGGCCGGCGGGTCCCCCGCCGCGACCTCGCGGTCGATCTCCTCGAGCCGGCGGGCGGCCTGGATGCCGTAGTAGCTGAGCGGCCGGCGCGCCACGAGGTCCTTGAGGCGCGGCACGGCGAGGGCGACCTCGCCGAGCTTGAGCTCGGTGCGGGCGAGCCAGTAGAGCGCGCGGTCGGCGGCGTCGCTGCCGGCGAAGCGCTGCACGATCTCGCCGAGCACCTCGGCCGCGGCCGCGAGGTCGCCTTTTCGATAGGCCCTCCAGGCGACGTTCCAGAGCGCGTCGGCCGCCAGCGGCGCCCGCCCCACCCGGTCGGCGAGCGCGCGGAACCGCGCCCGCGCCTCCTCGGCCTCGCCCTGATCGTCGAGGACCACCGCGGCCAGATAGGCCGCCTGCCCCGCGAAACGGCTGCCGGGTGCCTGCTCGGCGATCGCCGTGAACTCGGCGATCGCCTCGCGCGCGCGCCCCTGGCGTGCGAGCGCCCTGGCGCGCCAGAAGCGCGCCTCCTCCCCGACCGGCGTCGAGAGGCCGGCGAGCGGCGACAGCTCGCGCGCCGCCTCCGGGTAGCGCCGCAGCCGGAAGAGCGCGAGCCCTCGCTTGAGCCGCACGTCCTGCGCCGTGGGGCCGGACTCGCCCCCCGGCAGCGCCGAGAGGTCGACCGCCATGAGGTCCGCGAGCGCCTCTCTGGATCGGTAGGCCTCGAAGAGGATCAGGCCGCGGGTGAGCCGCTCCTCGTTCGAGAGGGCGCGCAGCGGGCTCTTCGGCGGCCCGAGCGCCGCAAGCCGCCGCTCCGCGTCGCGCGCCGCCGGACCGAGCGGGCGCTCGACCACGAGGGTGCGGTAGGCGGCCGCCGCCTCGGCGATCCGCCCGAGCCGCTCGAGCGAGTCGCCGAGCCGAAGCCGCACGAGATCCGCCACGTCGTCCGGCAACCCCGTCGCCAGCGCGGCGCGGTCGGCCTCGACCGCCCCCGCCAGGTCGCCCGCCTCGACCTTCGCGGCCCCGAGCGCCGCGCGCGCCTCCGGCGCGAAGGGGCTCTTCGGAAAGTCGCGCAGCACCCCCGCGTAACCCTGCGCGGCGGCGGCCGGGTCTCCCGCGCGCCGCAGCGCGTCGGCGCGCCTGAGCCGCGCGAGGTCGGCGAGTTGCGGAAGCCGCCGCGCCGCGCGGTCGAGCGGCTCGAGCGCGTCGGCCGGCCGGCCGACCGCGAGGTACGCCATGCCGCGCAGCAGGTCGACCCGTCCCGCGAGCATCCCGGGTGGCAACGCCGGATCGGGCGGCGCCGCGTCGAGGGCGTCGAGCGCCGAGAGGGCCGTCTCGCCGTCGCCCGCCGCGAGCGCGCGCGCGGCGGCGGAGAGCCGGTCGAGGGCCGTGACGGCCCTGTCCACGGCGAGCGGCCGCGCCTCGGGGGCAGCGGGGACGAGCCGGGGCTCGGCCGCGCGGGCGCCAGCCGGCAACGCGAGGAGGACGACTGCGGCGGCTGCGGCGAGTCGGTGTGCTATCATCGGCCGTCCCGTCGAAAGGCGGGCAGTATCGGCGAAGCCGCCCGCCGCTGTCAAGCTGCGCGAGAGGCCCCCATGCCCCGCACCTCGCCCGACCTGGCCCGCCTGCGCGAGCGCGCGGCGGAGCTGCGCGAAGCGATCGAGTACCACAACTACCGATACTACGTTCTCGACGACCCCGAGATCAGCGACGCGGAATACGATCGCCTCCTGCGCGAGCTCGAGACGATCGAGCGGGAGCATCCGGAGCTGGCCGAGCCGGACTCCCCGACGCAGCGCGTGGGGGCGAAGCCGTCCGAGCGCTTCGAGCCTGTCCGGCATGGCGTGCCCATGCTCTCCCTGGCCAACGCCTTCGACGTCGAGGAGGTCCGCGAGTTCGACCGGCGCGTCAAGCGGCTCCTCGGCCTCGACGAGGCGGCGCGCGTCGAGTACTCGGCCGAGCCCAAGACCGACGGCCTCGCCGTGGAGCTGGTCTACGAGCGCGGCGCCTTCACCGTCGGCTCGACGCGCGGCGACGGCGTCACCGGCGAGGACGTCACCCGCAACCTCCGCACCGTCCGGGCGTTGCCGATCCGGCTCCGGGCGCCCAGGAGCCCCGACCGCGCCTGGCCCGAGCGGCTCGAGGTCCGGGCGGAGGTCTTCATGCGCATCAAGGACTTCGAGGCGCTGAACGCCGAGCGGCTCGAGAAGGGCGAGCCGCTCTTCGCGAACCCGCGCAACGCCGCGGCAGGCTCCGTGCGCCAGCTCGATCCCCGGATCACGGCGAGCCGCCGGCTCGACCTCTTCTGCTACGGCGTCGCGCGGCCCGAGTCGGTCCCGGTCACCACCCAGACGGACCTCCTCGCGCTCTTGCCCGAGTGGGGTCTCAAGACGGCGCCGATCGTCGAGCGGTGCGACGG